>CAKZNE010000027.1 GCA_937129395.1 uncultured Cryomorphaceae bacterium
GAATTGGGCTTTAATAATGTTGTAGACCTACAAGGTGGATATGATGCTTATTCCTGTAAGGACTGAGTCTTTTTATAGTGTCAACATAATTATTGAGATTTAAAGTTCAGCAAGAATTCTGGTCAATTGGTTATCTCTAATTGGTTTAACTATATAATCTGTTACCTGGTTGATCTTCTTAGTCTTGTCAAAGTCAACAAGGTCTACGGATGATGATAATATATATACCGTTATTTTTTTGGCTAGGTTGGGAATTAGACTTTCGTATTGCTGCATGAACCCGTAACCATCCATTACGGGCATATTGATGTCCAATAGAATAATATCTGGCGTAGGATATTTCCCATCTACAGCTGTGGTGAGGTATTCCAAAGCTTGGGCGCCATTGTGTTTTACAACAATTTCCTCGGCTAATTCGTATTTGTTTATTATGTGTTTATTCAAAAAATTGGTTGGCTCATCGTCATCAACCAAAAGAATGCGATTAATTCTTTTCATTTCCTATAAATTCAATTGTTGTAAATAGGTTTAGATAGAGTTTGAATAATTGAAATACTGGTAAATCATTTTTCCCCCTGAAATCCGACCTTCCTCTGCAAATTCGTCTTTTTTTTGCAAACAGCTACACCTGACAAAGGTTTTCTATTCACATTTTTTTTGGGAATTGTCTTTTATGGGTATTTATCCTCTAAGAATTGCAAGAAATTAATTTTTCAATTCAGTTTTTTCTTTTTTTAAATCAATAAGTATCATACTCTGGTTTTTAGGCAATCGAAAATGATAAATGTCAGTTTTTCAACTGATAAAACTCATTTCCTTGTTCCTTTAATGATTGGATCTTGCTCATAAATACTAAACACATCTCAATCATGAAAAACATTCTAATTCCAACTGATTTTTCCTTTTGTGCCAGAAATGCTATTCAATATGCAATCGACTGTTTTGGTCATAAGGAGGTTCAATATTATTTTTTAAATACCTATGAACAAGTTTCTTCTTCTGCAACAATGATGGTTTCTTTAATTGATCGGATGAGGGAAGATTCCGTAAATGGATTAAAAAATGAAGTGGATTATTTTCAAAATATTTTACCCAATACCGCCAAGCCAATTATAAGTTTAACCGAATATGGTGCTCTTCGAAATGTTTTATCGAAGAAGGTAGTTGATAATAATATTGATTTTGTAGTAGTTGGTACCAAAGGTGCGGATGGCTTCGATAAATTTATAACCGGAAGTAATGCCTCAGATTTAATAAGGGCCGTGAATTGCCCTCTAATAATTGTACCTGAAAATCACAGGTTTATTAAAATAAGAACAATTGGCTTTGCAGCGGATTTTGAAAGGATAATGAATCATTCCGTTAGCAATTCCATAGATTCTTTTTTGCAAGATTTTGATAGTCAATTGGTAGTAGTAAATATTCGAAAGGAAGGGGAGGAGCTAGACCTTGAAAAAGGAGCTGCTCGAGTAAATTTGCATAGTTTATTTAAAGGTAAAAGGTTTATGGTTAGTAATATAGAAAACAAAAATATCGTTGAAGGAATAAATAATTTTGGAAAAGATTATGATATTGACCTTTTGGTTATGCTGGCCAGAAAGCATGGTTTTTTCGAATCCATCTTCAGAAAAAGTATCACAAAAGAGATTGCAATGATGGGCGAATTACCCTTGATTATTATCAATGAATAAAAAGCAAATGTGCCGACAATTTCCGTTTTCAATTTTTTGTACCATTGTCTGAAATTACATTAAAAATGAAAATTGGAATTGTTGGTTTACTTGTGTTAGGTTCCTTGTCTTGTGCAAATGAAAGTCCTATACCACAGGCAGAACATGGTCCAGAAAAGATTATGGAAGTGAAAGAGCTAAAAGCCAGCGAAGCGGATTCTCTTTTTGAGTTGGTTTTGGGAAATCACGGAGGCTCCAAATACGATTCTGCTCATTTTAGTTTTATTTTTAGAAAGACTGAATACACCTTTGAAAACCAAGGTTCAGATTATTTCTATAGTAGAAAATTCGTCAAGGCGGGTGATTCTATATTCGACTTTATGAGCCCAAATAGTTTTAGCCGAGAAGTGAATTGGCAGTTTCTGGAATTAGCTGAAAAGGAGCTTATCAAATACCGGTCTTCCCTTAATTCTGTAATCTATTTTGCTACTTTACCGCACAAATTGGGAGATGCTTCTGTACACAAGAAAATTGTTGGGGAGGATAGTGTGAATGGGCTATCTTATATTTTAATGGAGGTTGGTTTTGAAAAGACTGGAGGGGGAGAAGATTTTGATGATGAGTATTTGTATTGGATTAATTCTGAATCCTTAACCATGGATTATTTTGCTTATAACTATCAAGTAAATGGGGGTGGTGTTAGGTTTCGATCTTCTTTTAATAGAAGGAAGGTAGATGGGATTTTATTTCAAGACTATATTAATTTTGAAGCCCCAATTGGTACGCCATTAAAGGATTTAGCCAACATGATGGAGAATGGGGATTTAAAAGAATTATCTAGGATCCTTACGGAAGATGTAAAATCGATTAAAGAAAATCAAAAGGCTTCGCCGATAAAGAAATAAAACCCTGGTCCTTCTTGGGTGAAGGCAAAATCCAAGCGGGTATAAATATCTTTTTCAGGAAATAGTAAAAAACGCAATCCCGTGCCTGCTGTTGGTAAAAAACGGTTTAATGCCAATTTGTTTTCATCGCTAAAAACCTGTCCAGAAGCCAAGAAAAAACTAGCTCCCCATCGTTTAGAAAAAGAAAAAGGTAGCATCCGATATTCTACTTGTGCGGCCAATAAATTATCATCTCTATATCTACCTAAATAATAACCACGCATTAGGTTTTCTCCTCCTAAAAGGGCCAGTTGATTAAAAGGAGCTTCACCAAACAAGGTAAACTTTCCAAATAATTGTGCAGCAAAAACATCATTTTTATTAACTCTAATTCTTGAGTTCATATTTATAAGTTTACCATTAATTTTAGGTGAAAAATCACCACCAGAAAGGCAAATAAAAGTTTCAGATATAAATTGCAATTGAGTTCCACCAAATGTAATTTCAAGAACAGCATCACTTAAAGAATTGTCTAAAATACTATTCGCAATATTAGAAGAATAAACATCCATAACTCCCGAAACAGGAACTCCAACTGATCCAAAACCTTCTCTACCTTTATCTTGAATCGAACTATAAAAACCTGCTTTTAAAACTTTAATCATTTAATAAAGTTTTAGAAATTTTATAATTAGCTTTTAATATTTCATTTTCAATAAAATAGAATTCTGTTTTAGAAATGGGCGTAAATTCTATTTTATCACCTGCTTTTGCAAAACAAGGAAGTTCATCTTTACTATTAAAAAAGTCAATTGGAGATTTACCAATTACATTCCATCCTCCAGGAGAATTTAATGGATAAATTCCTGTCTGTTTTCCTCCTATGGCAACAGAACCTTTTTCTATTTGTAATCTTGGATTCGCTTTTCTATTGACAAATAATTGCTCATTTAATCCTCCTAAATAAAGAAAACCAGGTAAGAACCCTATAAAAAATACCGTATAAATTTCCTTTGAATGAAGGTTTATAACCTCTTCTTTTGGTAATCCAGAAACTTTGGAAACTTCTATTAAATCGATTCCAAATTCATCATCATAACAAACTGGAATTTTCCACAAATAATTAGACTGACTAACTATTTTATTAATTGATGCATAAAGAACATCTAAATTTTTAACCTCTTTAGAATAGTCTTCTACTTCAATAGAATATTTAATCGTTAAAGAATTATAACCAATAATTAAATCTGTAATTATATTTTTTTTGTGAAGTTCTATCTTATGTTTAAAGCCAATAATTTTATTTAGGATTTCGTCATTAATTACAGGAATACATTCAATAAGAATTGCTTTCTTTCCATAAGGTTTGTATGTAATTTCTTTAACCAATGGTTATTCCTTTTTTTGGAAGTTCTGTTTTTAGGTATTTCAGAATCTCTAATGAATTGCTATTATCACCATGAATACAAAAAGTATTAGCTTTTAATTCCTTTTCTAAATGTGAAACAGTATTTACCTTACCCTCTAAAACTAATGTACTGATTTGTTCTAAAACCAAATTTGGACTAGTTATTACAGCATTTGAAAACGATCTTGAAACCAAAGTTAAATCATTATTATAACTCCTATCTGCAAAAGCTTCATATTTTATATTGATGTTATTTTTTAAGGCTTCTTTTTCTATTACAGAATTGTAAGGAACATATAAAAAAACATTTTCAGAATATTTCTTAATTGCTTCTATAAAACACTTTGCTGCATTTTCATCAACCGAAATTAAATTATATAATGCTCCATGGGGTTTTATATGGTGCAAAACCGCATTTTCTTCCTGTAATATGGATGTTAGGGCAACTAGTTGTTTTTTAATCGATTTTGTAAGCTCATCCGTCGTAATATCCATAGAAAGTCTACCGAAATTCTCTTTATCGGGATAGGAAGGGTGTGCACCGATCAATACCTTATGCCGTATCGCCAAACGAACTGTTTCGCGCATCGTGTCTTTGTCACCAAAATGGCCGCCACAGGCAATTGAACAAGAGGAAATAAGCGGAAGTAGTTCTCGCTCATTGCCTACCCCTTCTCCAACATCACAGTTGATATCTATATATACGGTGTCTTTCAAAGTAAATCAATTCATTTAAATGCTTCGTTTATTCCATTTTTGAACACCTTAAAATCTTGAAGATAGTTATGGCCGGCGCCTTCTATTTCATAAAACTTTTTGGCATTTCCGGGGATTTCATCATAAAGGTTTTTCGCTTGCTCTAAGGGGATTACGGAATCTTCGTTACCATGAAAAATATAAATCGGGCATTTGACCTTTTTAATGTACTCATTGCTAGGAAACCTATAGGTAGCCAACCAATTCACCGGAAAAATAGGAAAGCGATGTTCCCCCAATGCCACTGCGCTGTAAAAAGGCGATTCCAAAATCAATTTATTGGGAGAATTGTCAGCCGCCAGCCCCAATGCAACTCCGGTACCAAAAGAGCGCCCATAAAGGATAACTTCACCCTCGTTGTATCTAGTGAGCGCATGATCATAGAACAATTGCGCATCGCTCTTTATGGCGGCTTCACTCATTTCACCGGTGCTTTTACCATAAGTTCGGTAGTCTACCATAATCGCATCATACCCTTTACTACTTATGAGATTGGCTACATGCATCAGATG
>CAKZNE010000028.1 GCA_937129395.1 uncultured Cryomorphaceae bacterium
GTTTCGGGTTGGAAAAAGGTTTTATTAGAAAATGCGATAACCCCCATTCAGCAATACAGTTATACAAAGGGTAAAAACTCAAGCGATAGTGCTCTTATTATTGACGCTATGGATCTTTTGTATTCCGAAAAAGTAAATGGATTTTGTATTGTTTCTAGCGACAGCGATTTCACCCGTTTGGCAACTCGCTTACGTGAGGCGGGAATGTTTGTAATTGGAATTGGAGAACAAAAAACACCTCAACCTTTTATTACCGCTTGCGACAAATTTATTTATATCGAAATCCTAAAAAAGGAACAAGAAGAAACGGATGACAAAGCAAGTACTAAGAATAAACCGAAAGCAAAGGCTTCACTGGTAGGGCAAGTAGATAAAAAACTTATAAAAATAATTAAAGCAAGCGTAGACGAAATTTCGGACGATAGTGGCTGGGCATTTTTGGGTTTGCTGGGGAATTACCTTATCAAAAGAAGACCAGATTTTGATCCAAGGAATTATGGTTTTAGCAAATTATACCCTTTGGTAAAAAGTTTAAATGAGTTTGAAATCCAAGAAAGAGAAACGGGAGAAAGCAATATTCGCCATATTTATTTGCGGAATAAATGATACTCAGCTTAAAACTAAAATGAAAAGAATTTTCCTAAAATATTTTTGTCTTACCCTTTTGACAATATCAAGTTTAAACCTTTCAGCTACTCCTGAGCTTGAGGTTTTTGAATGTGAAGAGGAGTTTATAACCCTAACTATCTGGTATCGATATGACAATGAATTAACCAAACTTTATTACCAAACCCTCACCGAGCAACTCAATAAAGAAATTGCTGAATTGAAATCCGATGGAAACCTAAATCGTGGTAAAATCCATCTTGAAATAATGACAGCCATTTGGATGGAACATTCCAGAGCAATTGAAATGTACCGGTTTAAAGACGGTTATTATTGTTTTATAAATGGCTTAATTCAAAATGCAAATCAAGAATATCTGAGAAAAATTATCCATTACTTTAGTTTGGATTCTTGGGAATCTTTTTGTTATGATTCAGATTTGGTAGAACCTAATGTAGCCAAGTCGATATTCAATAAAAGGATGGATAAAATCAAGATTAAAGAGACCTACAAGCCTCTTTTGATTAAAGCCTTACAAGGTGTTTCTATCTATTATGAAAATGATCAAATTAATTGTAAATCAGCAAATTTTGATTTTGACACCCTCGACATTTTTATTCCTTTCTCCCATAATGGAAAAGACTTCATACGAACAATTGATTCTATTTTTGTTGTTGAAAATGGAATCATTATTAATCAAACAGGGCTATGGCATTCAGATTACGGAGGCTGGTACGATTACAAACAGTCTTACAAGAAATGGATCAATTTTCTCACACGTGGTGAATGTTACCTGAGCTATAATATTCCGAAAAACAAATTTTACATTTTAGACCCTGAAGATAAATGAAAATTGCAATTAGTCTTTTCCTTTTTATAGGCCTAAACCTTCACAGTTTCGGAAATAACGACAAAGGGTTCCCAATCGGATATGCTCCTCCCTATTCCATTCGTGCAAAAACACAAACGGGCAATCTTAATCTACAAAATGAACTAATTCAGCTTCTAAAAGAGGCTGATCTTTTATTGAAAATTCCAGCCCCTTCTGTTTTAGATCAAAAAAAATCTCCGGAAGGTGTTGATCCTCATAATTATGTAACCTACGCCCCTTATTGGTGGCCAAATCCCAATACAAAAAATGGATTGCCTTATGTTCGAAAAGATGGTGTAATCAATAAAAAGTTAAGAGCTCAAGGCGATGATATTGCTTTTACAAAAATGGCCAACTCTGTTTACCTTTTGGGATTGGCTTATTTCTATACTCAGGAGGAAAAGTATTCCAAACAAGCTGCAAATTTTATTACAACTTGGTTTTTGAACCCTGAAACCAAAATGAATCCAAATGTTAAACATGGTCAGATTATTTTGGGTAAACACAATTTGGGACGAAGAGCCGGAATCAATGAATTGCGGTTTCTACCTCATGTTATTGATGCCATTCCACTCATCCAAAATTCAAAACATTGGTCAAAAAGCAAGAATAAGAAACTTAAACTGTGGTTTAAAGAATATTTAAAATGGCTCATAGAAAGCGAACACGGAAAAAAGGAAAAGCTTAGGGCGAATAACCATGGAACCTGGTATGATGTTCAAATTGTATCCATTGCCTTATTTACAGGCAACCAACTATTGGCTTGTAAAACTTTGGAAAATGAAACGGTTGCAAGAATTGAAAGTCAGATTGCCAATAATGGGATGCAGCCTTTAGAGGTAGCACGTACCCGAAGTTTACATTATTCTATTTACAATGTAAGAGCCTATTTTGCTTTGGCCAGCATGGGCGAAAGATTAGGCGTAGATCTTTGGAATTTCAAAAACAAAAAAGGATGTGGAATCCAAGATGCTTTGGATTATTTGATACCCTTTATTGGAAAACAAGACCAATGGCCACATAAGGATTTAGGTCGAGGACAGGAGAAAAAATGGGCCTTAATCCTAAACCAGGCCATTTCAAAATATGGTCAACCAAAATATATTCAGGCTTTGCGCAATTCTCAAAATTACAATATCAATTATCCAGCATTCACTTATGCTTTGATTATTCCTCAAAACCCAAAAACAAAAGAGTGGAATTTAGTTTGGGAAGATCATTTCAATGGTTCCAAAATCGACACCACAAAATGGAGTAAAATCCCTCAGGGTAGACCCAATTGGAGTAAGCATATGAGCAACAATCCCCTTTGTTATGAATTAATATCTGGTGAATTAAAACTAAAAGGAATTAAAAACCCAGATCAAAAAAACGACCCCCGAGAGCACCTTACGGGTGGTATTTATTCCAAAGGGAAATTTTCATTGCAATATGGAAAAATTGAAATTAGAGCTAAGTTTAAAAATGCCCAAGGAGCTTGGCCAGCATTATGGTTAAAACCAGATTACGAAAAAAATGGGGCCTATCAAAAGAATGGGGAGATAGACATTATGGAACATTTAAACCACGATTCTATAGTTTATCAAACTCTACACAGCTATTACACCATTAAACTTGGAGAAAAACAGAACCCCCAAAGCAGTAGTATTGTAAAAATAAATCCAACACAATTTAATACCTACGGATTAGAATGGTATCCAGACAGACTAGTCTTCATCACCAATGGAATTGAAACTTTAATCTACCCAAAAGTTGAAAATGAATCTGACAGTTTCCAATGGCCTTTTGATAAATCCTTTTATATTTTGATCGATCAGCAATTGGGTGGAGGCTGGGTTGGAGAAATAGAAGATAGGGATTTACCTGCCGAATTGGTAGTAGATTATGTTAAGGTATATCAATGATTTAATTCTAAAATTAGCTCCCAAAATATCTATCCAGCTAAAGCTCATATTAGTTGTTATATTTACACAGCCCCATTTCTTTTAAAAGGAAAAAAGTGATTGAATTAAACAAAGCCCAAAACCATGAGAATTTTTATTGTTTCAGCATTTCTGTTATTCAATAACATTTTATCTTCCCAAACCATTTCGAGTATACCCCAGGTAAAAGAAGAGACGATCCATTCAGAAATCATTGGAATGGATTATAAACTTAAAATATCTCTTCCATTTTTCTTTGACCCCAAAAACAACAGTTATCCAGTATTTTATTATTTGGATGCTTGGACAACGTCTGGAACCATGAATGAGATGTTAAAATCGGGAATGTTCAACAATTCTATTGATAAAATTATTGGGGTAGGAATTTCTTTTGAAGCCAATCCTAAAACCTTTAGTCAGATTAGGGGGCGAGATTATTGTCCACCACTAAGCTCCAATGACAGTTTAAAAGCCGCAGATAAATTTCACGAATTTCTTGAGAAAGAGTTAATTCCATTTATGGAAGAAAAATACAATGCCGATCCTAAAGACAGAGGGATTTTAGGATATTCTTTGGGTGGCTTATTTTCAACGTGGACAATGAATCAAGAAAAGCCTTTATTTAATCGTTTAGGGATTTTAAGTCCGTCATTATGGTATGGTGGAGAAGATTTAATTTTGGAAAACGAACACTTTTTAAACTATGCTAAAAATGCAAAGGGATTAAGAGTATTCATTTCATGTGGAGCTTTAGAAGGAAAACCAATGATAAAGGCCGCTGAAAAACTTTATAAAATACTTTCCAAAAACAAAAACATAGAGGTTAAAAAAGTAATTTTTGAAGGAGAAACACATGGAAGTTGTTTACCAGCCGCCTCACATAGAGCCATAAATTACCTTTACCTATCCAAATATTATATTCTGAAAAATGAGGGAATGAAACATTACTTCTCAAAGGAATACAGTAAAGCCGCCAATAAATTTGAAGAAGCCATTCGCCTTTATCCCAATTCATCAAATGAGGCCGACTATTACGATTTAGCGTGTTTTTATTCACTTTCTGAAGAATTTGATAAGGCTTTTAAACTTTTGAATAAACTGAAAAATTCTGAAAT
>CAKZNE010000029.1 GCA_937129395.1 uncultured Cryomorphaceae bacterium
ATCCTAAAACTTCAAGGGCAGTGGAAGCTTGGGGGATGACTGTTTTACCGGCACTAGGTGAAGATGACATATCAACAGAAATATTTGCCACCTTATCTTTTAAATCTACGATAATTCGTTGAGCAGTTTTAGCACCAATGCCTTTTACAGATTGAAGAACCGCAACATTTTCTGAAGCTATACAATCTTGAACCTCTTGGGAAGAAAGACTGCTAAGGATCACCCTTGCTGTATTTCCGCCAACTCCAGAAACTGAAATCAACAAAACGAACATTTTCTTCTCAAGCTTGGAAACAAAACCAAATAAACTTTGAGAATCTTCTTTATAAATTGGAAGGGTAAAAAGTGTAACCTCCTCTTTTCCTGAAATTGCTGTATAGGTGTTTAGGGTAATATTCACGAGATAACCTACACCGCCACAATCAATTACGGCATATGCAGGATTTACTTCAACTAAATTTCCTCTTAAATGGTGAATCATAGATTTAGCCTTGGCTTTATTACAACCTAGCCCTATTTTGTTGGCTCGGAATAAAAAACGTCAAAAATAGACATTTCATATATGTAGGCCTAAAAAAAAACCACGCGAATGCGTGGTCGTAATTTTTATTTGGAATTGGTATTATCTAATTACCATTTTTTTCGTTTCAACAACGCTTCCATCTGTTTTCAAAGCATAATAATAAACGCCTTTTGAAAAATCAGAAACATCCAGTTCAAACTCACCTGAAGCTCCTTGAATATTTTGTACAAATACTTTAGAACCTAGTAAATTATATAATTCAAAAACGTTGGTTTCTGATTCATCAAGGGAATAAGTTACGGTAGTTTTTCCCATTGCTGGGTTTGGATAAACTGACAAAGATTTTTCAATACGGTTTTCATCAATATCAAAATCTGCAGTTAGGCAATAATTCATGGTAAAGACTACACTATCAGAAGGAGTGCCATCAACCCAAAACACGTAAGTTATTGGTCCACATCCTATAACCTTATCTCCATCCGGGTAAACATGACCAACAAAGTTTGTTGAGTCCGTAGAATTTGCAGGAATTTCAATTGGATAAGGAGATTGGCTTACCGATTCTTGGAAACACAGTCCCCAACAAATAGCATTGTTATCTGTAATATTATTGAAGTTTCCGTCAATTCTTTTTACCATAACATCCAATTTCGAACCCGTAGTATTCGTAACCTGGATATGTCCCTCGATGTCTGAGCTATTCACATTCCCAACTACGTTCGAATCTCCATGAGAGATTGTAAGGGATTGAGCTTGCCCAAGACTTGGTACTATGAATATAAGTGCGAGTATAATTTTTTTCATATTCCTGTTGATAGAGATTAATGTCCAAATATAGGCTTTTATTTTACTAGATGCAAGGCCGAAATTTTTGGCATGGGAATGCTCCTAATGGGTACAAAAAAAGGGGTCGAGAATAAATTCTCGACCCCTTGGTATTATAAAGTATTCTCTAATAAAAACTTATTCTACGATAAGCTTTTCAATTTTTGAAACACCGTTAACTGTAATTTCTACTAGATAAACTCCAGCTTGAATATTATCAAGATTAATAGCTACTTTATGATTTCCTTCAGTCATCTCACCATTAACTGGTTGAGAGATTAACTTTCCTGTAAGGTCAGTTAAAGTAATATTTACATCAGAAGTATTCGTCAAATCAAATTCTACATTAGTATTTGCAGAAGAAGGATTAGGATAAACATTTACAGAAGAAAGAACAGTGTTCTCTTCTAGAGAAACGTTATCGCTATTTACCATCATGATATCATCAACATAAAGGTTGTTACCAAACTGGCTAATACCTTTAAATCTTACCATTAATTCTGCAGTACCATCATAAGCAGCAAGATTAATTCCTGCAGAAGCCCATTCAGCTGGTCTTGGGTAATAAGCATCTTGAGTGCTAGCTGTTGTAGCTAGGTCACTTCCATCCTTATACCAAACAGAATTCCAAGTTACACCACAATCATCAGAAACAGAAACGTCTAATCCGTCAGCTTCACTTCCGTATTGAGCGTAAGCGTAAACAAATCTAATTTCATTATTAATGTTATTAGAAAGATCTAATTTTTCAAAAACCAAATCAACCTCTTCACCAGCTGGGATGTTGAAGTTTCTAAATCTGTAAACATTTACAGAATTTCCGTATCCTCCAATCTCTCCCCAAGTAATAACTGAAGTATTAACAGCTTTGCTTACAACATAAACTAGAGCACCAGTTGGGTTAATTTGAATTGCATTTGCAGGAGCATAAGTTCCGATAGGCACTCCTTCAAAACCTTCTTGGTGGAAAGTTGCAAATGGAGTTGGGTTAACTGCAACAATTTTAGTGTCTCCGTTTGCATTGTTATTTGAAACAACATCAACATATTTAGAAACACCTTTTACAGAAACTGCAAAGTTAAATCCGTTTTCACCTGGAGCAAGAGTAGCTGCTGGGAAAGTAGCTAATTTGGTTCCGTTTGCAGGAACATTAGTAATCCACATTGATACTGGAGTACCACCATTTAAGGAATAAGAAGCTTCTACACTATCTACAGCAAAAGTTTCGTTGTTTTGTACGGAAAATTCTGGAACAACAGAACTAGTACAGTATCCAGCAGGCACAGTCATTGTACCAACAGCTTCCATATCAGCTAATGACATTCCCGGAGGAAGGTTAAAAGTAATAGGGCCTACAGCTCCTGTTTCAATAGTTTGGTTACCTTCCGCAATAAATCCTACAACTTCTAAATCAGCTAGAGCTACAGGAACACCATTAATATCATTTGGAATTGTCCACGTATAAGAATATGAATTGGTAACACCTTGTGCTGTAGAAACATCTACACCCCATTGGCCAGTCAATAATTCACGTAACATGTGGTTGTGGTTGTACATACCGTTTGGTAAAACTTGACCAGGATTGGCAGCCATTCCAGTTTGAGGACCTTCAATATTGCTTTGTAAAACGGCAATGTTAAGTTTGGCCATCGCTGCAGGAGCAACACCAGTAAAATAAGTTTCAACATCAACTGTTAAAACTCCAGTTCCGAAATCAACGGTACCTTCTAAAGCAATATTTGCATAGGCTCCTTCTCCTATTACAATAGCACCAGTAGTTGCCCAAGAACCTCTACTTTGCGCTGTTCCGGAAGTACCTTGTTGATGACCAGAAAATACTCTTCTATTTATCGTTCCGGCTGGGTAACCTGCTAATCCTGATTGACCATCAATAGCTGCTCCCCAAGCAGTTCTAAAATCCGGATCATTTCCATTTGGATTTGCATATCCTCCTGCGTGAATATTGATAAGAACTACATCCCCTGGATTGGCATCTGAAAATTGTTGAGCCTTTAGGTGCCCATCAGGACAAAATTGACAATAAATACCTGTAAACTCCTCGAGTACAGCGTTTTTGTTTTCTGTTGCTGTGCTTACTGGCAATTGAGCCAAAGCTACAGTAGAACAGCCAAATAGGCTGGCTAAGAATAATATTTTTTTCATCTGAGATTTTTTATGTGGTACAAAAGATGTAAAAATTATTGGGACTGCAAAATATTTTCATAACAAAATTCACTTCCAAAATACGAGAAGCTTGCGGTTTTTTCCAATTTCTTCACTTTTTGTCCAAAAGAAACGAGATGGGGCAATGAAAAAACAAGATGTAACTTGTTGTTTTTGAATTACTTAAATTGATTTAGGAAATAGCCTGAATTTCAACAAACTCGAATTAGCAAAAAACAAAGCGTTAACTAATTAATAATTTTAACAAACCAGAATTTTAAAAATAATTTAATAATTGGCTTTTTTACTGATTATCTGCCCTCTAGTGCTTCTATTTTTTTCAAAAAATCTATATTGGCACCATATTTAAGGATTGGAAAATTCTAATCTTTAAATAGAACCCTAATAATTCAAGACAATTTCTATGAAAAATCTCAGTTACATCCTCCTTTTAAGTTTAGGATTTTCTTTTAGCTCCTTCGCTCAAAAAAAAGTTCCTGCCATAAAAATTAAAGATCTAAAAGGCAACGTCGTGGATGCCTCAACATTTGAAAACGATGGAAAACCCATAATTATCAGCTTCTGGGCTACTTGGTGTAAACCTTGTGTAAGAGAATTAAATGCAATCAACGATCAATATGCGGATTGGGTTGATGAAACTGGCGTAAAATTAATCGCCATTTCCATTGATGACAGCCGCTTATCATCTAAAGTTCGTCCTTTTGTAAGTAGCCAAGGATGGGAATATGATGTTTATCTCGATGAGAACTCTGAATTAAGAAGATCACTTAACGTTAATAATATCCCACATACCTTTTTATTGAATGGAAAGGGAGAAATTGTATGGGAACATAATGGTTACTTCCCCGGTGATGAAGATCATCTTTATGAAATGGTAGAGAAACTAATCAATGGTGAAACTATTGAATAATAATAGTACAGACTAAACCATTATGAAGAAAATACTTAACCTAATTTTCCTTCTCAGCCTAAGCCAAGCTTTTGCCCAAAACAACGAAAGTGTTGGGCAATTGAGCGGTAATTTTCAATCCGATTTTCAATTTTACCTGCGCGACAGTCTTATAGATCCCAATGGAGAAGCCTTTCCTGACGAACGTTTATTGGGAAGTGGGTTTTTGAATCTCAACTACCGTAAAGGCAACTTTATGGCAGGTATGCGTTACGAAAATTATCAAAATAACCGTGTTGGGTTGCCGGGTTCCTACCAAGGTGAAGGAATTACCTACCGGTACGCACGTTTCATTAAAAACGGGTTTGATGTTACAGCCGGAAATTTTTACGAGCAATTTGGCTCTGGGATAATTCTTCGAGCTTTTGAAGAACGCGGTTTGGGTTTGGACAATAACCTTGACGGGCTGAGAATGCTTTATTCTCCTATTGAAGGTTTAACCCTTAAGGCAGTAATAGGAAGACAAAGAAACTATTTTGAAAAAAGTAATAGCGTTGTTCGCGGGGTTGATGCTGAATGGAACTTAAAAAGCACCTTAGGTTGGGAAGGATATAATAACCTAATAATAGGGGCCGGTGTTGTTAGCAAGTATCAACAGGTTAGTGATCCCAATCTTAACCTTCCTCAAAATGTTGCTTCCGCGGCGGGTAGAATTAACTTTATCAGTGAAAAATTTAATGTTTTTGGAGAGTTTGCTTATAAAGCCAATGACCCAAGTTTTGACAATAGTTATATCTATAAGAAGGGAACGGCCCTTTTTGTTACCAGTTCCTATTCTGATGGAAATGTTGGAGCAACTTTAAGCTTAAAGCATTATGATAATTTTTCTTGGCGTTCAGAACCTTCAACGGATCCTCAGCAATTGCTCATCGGATTTTTACCGTCTGCCACCACTCTTCATACGTACTCTTTACCAGCCTTATACTCTTATAATACCATTCTTACCGGAGAACAAGGTTATCAAGCGGAACTTTTCTATAATTTTCCAAGAAAAACAGCCATGGGTGGGAATTATGGTATGAAGGTAACCTTGAGTTTTGCTCAAAGTACTAGTTTGGATAAAGAATATACACCTAGGACAGATGACAATGGGAATGAGGTTCTTTCTGGAACAGATGGTTATACTACCAATATTGGCTTAGGTGAGTTTAACTATTTCCATGATTTTCATTTACAAGTTCAAAAGAAAATCAGTAAAAAAATAAAAATTACCGGAACTTATTATAATTTCTTTTTTAATAATGATGCATTGCGAAAAGGAGTTGCTGGGGTTCCAGAATTTGCTCTTATTCAAAGTGGGCAGAGCCCCAAAACTTTTGATATTAACGCCGCTGTGGTTGAGGTTCTTTGGAAAATTAAGCCGAAACATTCCTTGAGAACCGAATTTCAGACTCTAATTACAGAAGGCCAAGATGGAACTTTTGGTGGAGATTGGGGCTTGATTTTAATGGAATACTCCATTGCACCAAAATGGTTTGTTGCTGTACAAGATGCTTATAATTTTGGGAATGAAATTGAAGACTTAAGAATTCATTATTACAGTGCAAATGTGGGATATACGCATGGCACAAATAAATTTCAATTGGGCTATGGTCGTCAGCAAGAAGGTGTGTTTTGTGTTGGAGGAATCTGTAGAGTTGTTCCTGCGTCAAATGGTTTTACCTTTGGTATAACTTCTAATTTTTAGAATCATGAAAAATCTCAATCATTATTTACTTCTTTCTAGCTTAGTTTTTTTCACTTTAAGCTGTGATAAAATCGACGAACCCCTAATTGAATTGGATGCTTGTGTAGCCCAATGTTCGGCCTTGCCAGGGGAGAATTATATTATTAAAAAGGCTGTTTTAATTGAAGAGTTTACAGGAATAACATGCAATAACTGCCCTGATGCTGCACTAAAAGCAAAAGAGATAAGTGACAAAAATCCTGGCGGAGTTGTCCTTGTTGGCATTCACGCTGGTTCATTTGCCACGCCAAATCCTTCAGATGGATATGATGCAGACTTTAGAAATTCGATGGGAACGGAGTACTACGACTTTGTTAATCCTATTGGCCTTCCACTTGGAACAATTGACCGTTTGGATAAATCAAATCCACAACAATTTCCGAAACCTTATACTCTTTGGGAAAGAAATGTTGATGACCAACTTGCCTTGGGCGATACTGCGGACATTGGTATTTTGGCCATTCCAAATTTTGTTACTAACGATGATGGTCCAGGGATCTGTTTAGAGGTAAAGTTTAAAGCTATGGCTGATCTATCCAATGATAGTGTTTACTGGACTGGTTATTTATTGGAAAGCGGAATTAAAGCCCAACAAAAAATGCCCGACGGAACAAAAAACAAAGATTATATCCATAATCATGTTTTGAGGGCTGGGTTTACCGGAACCTTTGGTACACCCATTCCAAATTTCGAAAGAACTATTAATTCCACCGCCTGTTCGTCCAGTTCAATAGCTATTGATCCAAGTTGGAATAAAGAGCATCTTGAGGTTGTTGTAATGGTTTACAGCATAAATACTTTTGAAGTTATTCAAGCGATTGAAATCGAATTGTAGTTGAAAAAATATATTTTCATATTAATTACCCTCTCCTCAATTGGTGCTTTTGCGCAAAATTTTGGAGGGGGTTTTTATTTTGGAATGACTACCAGTCAAATAAACGGGGATAATTTGGGTGGTTACAATTTACCGGGAGCAAATCTTGGTGCTTTTACTGATTATTCCATTTCCGATCGTGCAAAATTGCTATTTGAATTGGCCTTTGTTCAAAAAGGAGCACGAGATGCAATTAGTGACTCCTCTAGCTTTAATAAGATCAGATTGAATTATCTTGAAATTCCCCTTCTATATTCTTATAAATGGAATCAACTATCCATGGAGTTGGGACCTGGCTTTGATTTGTTGATAAACTCTAAGGAAGAATCAAATGGCTTTGAAACTGAAAGTGACCCTCCCTATTACCAATTTGGAGCAAGTGCAATTGTTGGTGTAACTTGGCATTTTACGGACCAATTTAAAGTTAGCTTTAGAACCAACAATTCCATTTCTCTAATTAGGGAATCCAATATTCCTTCTGGTGTTGGAGAAAGTGCCATCCAAATCCTAAAACCAGGACAACGAAACATTGTTTTAAGTTTTGGTTTGATTTACCAGCTTATTTAGTATCAGTTTTTTGAAGAAAGCTCAAGTTTCTTTGAAATCCTTGAAATTTTGTTCTTTTTACTGCTGATTTCTGAAAGACTTTGGAAAATACATCTTGGCTTATTTCCATCCAATCTTTTCTATTCATTTCTAAAAATTCCTCTTTAGGTTCAAATTTTGGCTCATTATGAGGTTTTGAAAATTTATTCCAAGGGCAAACATCTTGGCAAATATCGCAGCCAAAGGCCCAGTTTTCCATTTGATTGGAAAAGCTATTTGGAATTTCGTTTTTGAGTTCGATGGTTAGGTAGGAAATACATTTGTTTGCATCGACAAGTTCTGGTGCAATTATGGCCTCCGTGGGACAGGCATCTATACATCTAGTACATTCCCCGCAATGATCTGTTGTTGGGGCGTCTGGTTCCAAATCTAAATCCAAAATCATTTCACCAATAAAATAAAAGGATCCTGCCCCTTTTGTTAAAAGAAGGGAATGTTTTCCGATCCAACCCAGTCCCGCACGTTTGGCCCAAGCTCTGTCCATTACAGGTGCAGAATCAACAAAGGCACGTCCTTCTACTTTCCCAATATTGGTTTGAATAAATTCATTCAGTTCCTTGAGTTTATCCTTAATTACCAAATGGTAATCTTGGCCATAGGCATACTTCGAAATTTGTGGTGCATCTTTATTTTGTTTCTTTTCGGGAAAATAATTTAAAAGAACACTAACAACAGATTTAGAATTTGGAACAAGTATTCTTGGATCCAATCTTTTATCAAAATGGTTTTCCATCCATTTCATTTCACCATGGTAACCTTGATTCAGCCATTGTTCTAATTTTGGAGCTTCTTCCTCCAAAAAACCAGCCTTGGATATTCCACAAGACATGAAGCCAAGTCGCAGAGCTTCGGCTTTTATTAAATCAGAATACTGTTTGGGTTTAGGTTTCAAACAATCCTCCTTGTTTATTAGGAAGCTTAATATTTAGATGCTTGTAGGCCTTTTCGGTAACAACCCTTCCTCTTTGGGTTCGCATTAAAAACCCTTCTTGTATTAAAAAAGGTTCATAAACCTCTTCAATTGTTCCGCCTTGTTCACCTACCGCTGTTGCGATTGTACTCACTCCAACTGGGCCACCATTAAATTTGTCGATGATGGTTGTTAAAATTTTATTGTCCATTTCATCTAAACCATATTCGTCTACATTAAGGGCATCCAATCCAAATCTGGCAATTTTCAGGTCTATGATACCCTCCCCTTTAATTTGAGCAAAATCCCTCATTCTTCTTAAAAGGGCATTTGCAATTCTTGGAGTTCCTCTGCTTCTTCTCGCAATTTCTATAGCGGCATCCTCCTTAATAGGAACATCTAAAATTTCTGCGGAACGTATAATTATTGTGGTGAGTAGTTCGGTGGTATAATATTGAAGACGGCTGTTAATTCCAAAACGTGCTCTTAAAGGAGAGGTAAGAAGGCCTGATCTTGTTGTTGCACCAATTAGGGTAAATGGGTTCAAATTGATTTGGACGCTTCTGGCATTTGGTCCCGTTTCAATCATAATATCGATCTTATAATCCTCCATAGCGGAATACAAATACTCTTCAACAATGGGGCTTAATCGGTGGATTTCATCAATAAAAAGGACATCCCTTTCTTCAAGGTTGGTCAATAATCCAGCGAGGTCTCCCGGTTTATCAATTACAGGGCCTGAGGTAATTTTAATTCCAGCGCTTAACTCATTGGCCAAGATATGGGCTAATGTGGTTTTACCTAGGCCCGGAGGTCCATGTAAAAGCACATGATCCAATGCCTCCTCTCTTTGGTTTGCAGCTTCTACAAAAATTTCTAGATTTTCTAAAACCTTTTCTTGTCCTGCAAAATCGCTAAAACTTATCGGTCTTAGTTTTTTTTCCAATTCAAATTCATCAGAAGAATATCCTTCTGAGCTCCCATCAACCAATCGATCCATTAATTATTTAGACTTTAAACAAAGGTATAATTTAACTAAGATATCTACACCAAAAAAGATCCTTTCCGAGAAACGTAGTTCGAATCTTACTAAAATTAAAAGACCTATCCACAACTAATAAATTCAAAACACCCTAATATTGACAGTGAATAAAGTTGGTTAAAACAATACAAGTTGACCAAATGCAGCGCTTTATTTTATTGGATAAACAGGGTGCTTGGAATTTTGGGGGGCATAGTACGAAATTGAAAACTCTACTATCCAATTTTCAAAATTGAATGCCAAACCAAGTGGCCCAAATTAGAGAAGGTCTAGAATAGTTATTCTAGACCTTCTTCTTTTAGCATTTAGCATTTAGCATTTAGCATTTAGCATTTAGCAAAAAAAAGAGCGACTCAAGAGCCGCTCTAATAATAATGTTTTATCTCAAAGGAATTAATGTCCTCCTTCTTCCTCACCAGGCTTCAGCGGTTCTATTTGCGAAACAAAATCTTCATCCATTCCTGGTTTGCTATAATCGTAAGCCCAGCGATGAACTTCTGGAATATCTCCTGGCCAGTTTCCGTGAATATGTTCCACTGGCGTAGTCCATTCCATGGTATTTGATTTCCACGGGTTTTGACTCGATTTTTTCCCTCTTAATGCGCTGTAAAAGAAGTTGAACAAGAATACAATTTGAGCAATTCCACCTACTATCGCGAAAATACTAACGATAACATTGATGTCTGCAAGATCATCAAACATTGGGAAGGCTGTATTTGTATAGTATCGTCTTGGCAATCCTGCCATTCCTAAGAAGTGCATTGGGAAGAATACACCATAGGCACAAACAAATGTGATCCAGAAGTGAATATATCCCATGGATTTGCTCATCCTTCTACCGAACATTTTTGGGAACCAATGGTAGACCCCAGCAAACATTCCAAAGATGGCTGATAATCCCATAACAATATGGAAGTGAGCCACAACAAAATAAGTATCGTGAACATTAATATCCAAAGCAGAATCTCCAAGAATTAATCCCGTTAATCCTCCTGTAATAAAAGTAGAAACCAAACCAATAGAAAATAACATGGCCGGTGTAAGTCTTAAATTACCTTTCCACAATGTGGTGATGTAATTAAATGCCTTTACCGCAGATGGAATTGCAATTAGCAATGTTGTAAAGGTAAATACCGATCCAAGGAAAGGGCTCATACCTGTTATAAACATATGGTGCCCCCATACAATAAAGGACAGGAAGGCGATCGCCAATATTGATCCAACCATCGCTCTGTATCCAAAAATTGGCTTACGAGCATTAGTGGAAATTACTTCAGAAGTAATACCAAATGCTGGAAGAATAATAATATAAACCTCAGGGTGACCTAAGAACCAAAATAAATGCTGAAACAAAATTGGGCTACCACCTTGGTTGGTTAACATTTCTCCTGCAATATGAATATCGGATAGGTAGAAACTTGTTCCGAAACTTCGATCAAATATTAATAATAAGGCAGCTGAGAATAAAACTGGAAACGAAAGTACTCCCAAAATAGCTGTTGTAAAGAATGCCCAAATTGTAAGTGGCAATCTGGTCATGGACATTCCCTTGGTTCGTAAGTTCAATACTGTAACGATATAATTTAAGGCTCCCAAAAGTGAGGAAACAATAAATAAAGACATACTAACCAACCATAAAGTCATACCCATACCAGAACCAGGCATCGCTGTAGGGAGGGCGCTTAAAGGTGGGTAAATTGTCCAACCAGCCGCTGCTGGTCCACTTTCCACAAATAGTGAAGCAACCATTACTACACTGGAAGCAAAGAAGAACCAGTAAGATAACAAGTTGATAAAGCCAGAAGCCATATCACGCGCACCAATTTGTAGTGGAATTAATAAGTTTGAAAAG
>CAKZNE010000030.1 GCA_937129395.1 uncultured Cryomorphaceae bacterium
AGGCCGACTGGAATGCTTTAGAAAATCGACTAAACAAGCAAAAACGTTTTGCATGGTTATTTCCAAGAATGTTGATTTTGTTTGGTTCTATTATATTTCTTGGAATTGGTGTTTGGATAAATTCCAATTCACAGACAGCAGTGCGGCCTCAAGATGTCAAAGGACCTATTCCTATAAAGATGCTAAATAGCAGAGAAACGATAGGTTCTAAAGGTGATTCCAATGAAACATCAATCCCTTTTGTTAATTCTCCGGAAGCTTATATTCCGGAAATTGACAATGATAAAGTTCCCTCAAGACTCGTTGGAACAACAAAGCCGACAGCAAAGGTTGAAAATGAAAACCCCATTTATTTAGGGTTGAATAATTTAAACCTGGAAAATGTAAATCCCAGCGAGGCGAAGGATTTAAACTTTGAGGATAGGCCCATGCTCCTAAAGGCCCGAGAACTAGGCCAATTGGTTAGTTTAGATTCTCAATTGAATTTTAAAACTCCCCAATATTCACCATTAAAAGATTCCTTCTTTAACACAGATCTTTTACCGGACCCTGAGTCGAAACCATCAGATTTTGAGCTCAAATTTTCACTTGGATACACCTATAATTTCGCCAACTATGAATTTACACCCGAAGTTAAAAAGTCCCATAAATCCTATTTAACAAACGCAACAGAGTCCAATCGACCAGGGTCTGGAGCGCAGGCGACATTTGAATTGAGATACCGCTTATTTAATCATTTTAAAATTGGTGGCGGACTAGGGTATCAACAAATAATTACTCAAAACCATTTTGATTATGAAATAAATGAGGCCCCGATTATTGATGGTAAAACAGGAAATATTATTGCCTACGTTCAATTAAACCAAAGCCGTAGGGTTCATCAATCCAATACCAACAGCTTTCAATATTTTAGTCTACCACTAAGTGTTTATTACAATTGGGACATCTCCAATAAATGGACTTTCAATTCAGAAATAACCCACCACTTTAGTTTCTTAATAAGTCAAAATTCGTCGGAAATTGATCCCTATACCCTTGACCCAGTCGATCAATCTGAACAAGTATTACAAAACCCAATATCCTACCAGTTTAGGCTGGGCTTGTTTTACGAAATAAACAGAAAAATTAGCTTTGGTTTTGAACCTACATATAGAAGCTATTACCACGACCTTTTTAAAACAGAACGTATAAGTTGGAGACCTGCCAACTTATCATTCAACATATCTACAATTATTAACTGGAATTTTATTAAAACCCATAAATGATGCGATTAATTAAATACATATTCCTTTTCCTGCTATTAAACCTTTCCACAAATGCCCAAGTATGGAACACTGTAGGTTCTGGTATTCCTGTTAATTGGGCTTCCTCGCAAAGAGGAATGGCTTCTTTTAATTCCGGCGGAAAAATATTTGTTGCCTACAGCCAATTTAATCCGGTTGCTAACCAAAGTACTGCTCATGTTAAGAGATGGGATGGTCTGGTTTGGCAAAATTATCCGAACATAATCGATTTTAATATTGAAGATATTGTGGTTTATCAAAATTCAATTTTCGTTTTTGGTTGGAATGATGGGTTAACCATAGGAATGAAAAAATTTAACGGAAGTTTATGGACTGATGTGAATATTCCTGCCTTTTATGGTAGGGTAAATGTGGCTGAAGTGATAAATGGAGATCTTGTTGTTGGTGGAGGTTTTTCCGCTAGTGGGGGTCTCAATAATATTTTTTCCTTTAATAATGGTGTTTTTTCCTCTTATCCCATGATGTCTTCTCCAATACTTTCGGTAAATGATATACATCAATTTAATGGTTCTTTATACCTGGCTTGTAAAGCTTCCGGTACAGGCTCAACCTCAGGATTGTTAGAATATGACGGAACAAATTGGTCCAATCCAGCAAGTTTCAGGCAAGGAACTTCAACCACCACCAATAATTTTACGGAACTGCAGGCCTATCAAAATGAATTATACGTATTTGAAGAATTCAATCCTATTGGCATTATGCACATTTTAGGTGTTGATACGATACATTTTGTGAAAAGAACAAGACATACTGTAAATGAATCCCATGTTTATAGTAATCAACTTTTTATAGCCGGAGTGGATTCTTCATCAATTGGCACAAACGTAAGGGCCATTAGTTCATTTGATGGATTTAATTGGCGAGACCCTTGGCCAAACGTTACACCAAATGATATAGCAGGACTTGATACCCTCAATTCCGAAATTTATCTTTTCTCAAAAACTACTTCCACTTTAAATAGCAAAACCTACAACCATGCATTTCGCTTAGCAGAATCTGTTGTTCAAGGCCATGTTTTTATTGACCAAAATGCAAATTGTATTAAAGACAATAATGAAGTTCCGATAAGTGGTGCCCTTATTAAAATTGCAAATAACCCAATTACCGTTAGTGATATAAATGGGCAATATTCTACATCGGTTCCTTTTGGTAATCAATGGGTAAATACAGTGAGTCAAAATAATTTGGCTCTAAAAAATATTATTTTGAGTTGCCCGCTTGGAACCTTTCCAGTATTAAAAGGGACTACTGTAATTAAGGATATTGGGTTTTCTAACCCTGTGCCAATAGATTTGATTACTGAAATAACTGCCAATAGGGGGTTTGGGGCAAGGTTTGGATTTAACGAGAATTATTTGGTTAATGTGCATAATGCAGGGAGTGATGCAGTATCGGGAGTTCGCCTAAAAGTAAAACTCCCTCCGACTGTAAATTATTTTAGCGGTATTCCTTCATATTCAAGTATTTCGGGAAATGAACTGACTTACAATTTACCAACTCTCCATTCCTTAGAAACCTTTACAATTAAATTAGTTTTAGAGGTTGATCCTAGCAGCAATGTTTTAGGGGATAGTCTTTTATTTACGTCTAAATTTGATCCAATAATATTTGGAGATTCTGATACGGTAGATAATCAAGACACCTTAAAACAATGGGTGATTGGAGCCTATGATCCAAATGATAAGCAATGCAGCGAAAAACAAATAGGGCTCAATACTCAAAAAGTAGATTATCATATTAATTTTCAGAATACGGGAAATGATACAGCTTATAAGGTTACAGTGGTGGATACTTTAGATCTAAATTTACCCATAACAAGTGTGGTTATCAATTCAGCAAGTCACCCCTATACCATAAGCGTTTCAAACAATGTAATGGCTTGGAAATTTGATAATATTCTACTTCCTGATAGCGGTAGAAATTATTATGGTAGTCAAGGGTTTGTGAACTTTACTATTAATGTAGCCCCTGGATTAGCTGTAGGCGATTCCTTAACCAACAAGGCACAAATTTATTTCGATTATCAGCCCCCCGTAATTACGAATGTTGCAAAAACTTTAATAATTGAAAAGATAAACTCTACCAGCCTAAAGGAAGAAAGTAATTTGGGTTTGTCTGTTTTTCCGAATCCTTCTAAAAGTGAAATAACTATCCTAAATTCCTATGACGACCGGTTGTTGATTAAAATTATTGATACAAAAGGACAATTGGTTGACTCCATGATTATTGAACCACATTCTGATCTCAATTACTCCATTCTGAACCTCGATAAAGGCATGTATTTAGTGCAAACAAGTAAAGAAACATTTAGATTAATAGTAGAGTAATAGGATTGATTTTTTAGACACCCTCCAAATTTTTAATTGGTGGGTGTTTTTTATTCAATGCCTTTTTCACATTGCCATTTATCATATCAAAATCTAATGTAAAAGTTGATTTTGTATCTCCTTTTATTCATTCTAGGAATTAAACTTTTGCAAAAAAAATGATAAAAATTAATAAACTTCCTTCTAAAAACCATAGGTAATGGATTGGAAAACGTTCTCTTTCCATTAACCTGAAAATATTGACCAAAAAGGGAATCTGAGGAGGAAAGAAAGATGTAAAAATCAAGAATTTGCGTTTTCAATTGGATCTTGCTCAAGTTGGTTGCCATCCAATCAAGGTTAAGAATAAAGTATAAAAACTTCAATATTAAGTTCCTGCCAAACTAATTTGAATCAATTCTTTTTACCCATACCCGTCCTAAACGTTTCGTGACTTTTTATCTAAATGATGATAATCAGCAACTTAAGAGAGGGGGATTCAACTTTTTGAAAACAACCCTATTGAAAAGAATGAGTCCAATATTTTTTATAATCGTAACGATAAATTTTAATCGGAGCTAATTTTGGCCTTCAAGAAAAGGGTGATTTGATAGAAATGGAGCCATAGGGAGATTGGGTAGCTCTGAAGAATGAAGAGATCTCCCAACCGAACTTAGGTTTCATGAAAAGCAGATTGCCGTTTTCTTGTAAGCATTGACCTTTTATTCAAGCGTTATTTTTTTTAAAGGATTTCATGAGCTTCCTGCGGTCGGTTGGTTCATTTTGGGTCAATCTTTAGATCATGAGCGATAGCGAATAACCCAAAAGAACAAAATTAAACCTTTTTGTTCAGGCGATATTTTTTATTTAGGACACTTGTGCTTTTTACCATAAAACGTCCACATCTGCTCAAAGGTAAAATGCAACCTAAATTTGGCTAAGGATATTCCTTAAAATGAAATATCATATTAATCGATTCCCGTTTTGGGTTTGGGGAAGAAAAATTTATTTTTTCTATCATTTTAAAAGTTCCAGAACCTATTTTGGTACCCCTTAATTGGAACAATCCAAAATCTACCGGTGCAGGTGAATAATAGGTTATAACAATAGAATCACCATACATCCGGTACAGGTCTGTGTAGTCGTAGTTTCTATCGTCAAATTCTCCTAGTCGATCAGCTCTTTCTTCAAATTGTTTTTGAGCAACGGCCATGGATTCATCTCTTTTCGGTGGCAAGTCGTATTCCCTTTTTAAACCCCATGGATAGCTCATAATGAGGTCGGTTTTTGCTCGTCCATTATTAAATAAAATTAAAAAGTGATAACTGTAATTCTTTAGGCTATCCTCCCCATTGTTAAAATATTCATATCGATAATCTTCTGAATAATAATATCCATTTGTAGGCAAGCTTATCGGATTAACAGGCTTGGAAGCAAATTTTTTATAATCTCTTTTGCTATAATGAAATCTACAAGAGAACATTGTGGTACAGATAATAAAAATAGAGAGATAACTAAGTTTCATATGTAATTGATGATTGAAAAGAACCAAGGTAATTTTTTATTTTATGGCTAAGGAGTACCGACCTCTTTGTTTATTGAAAAATTAGGTTTCAAAAAAGGACAATATATTAATGGAATCTAATTTTCCAAGCAATGTAAAGTACTAAAATCGCCAATATCTAAAATTGATTATTTCACACGTATTGATTCCACCAAAAGCTTCTTGGATAATATATTTAATTGAAAACCATAAAAACCTCAATGGACGCAAGCCAATCTCCTTTTTTTGTTATTACTTTAAAAGCTTGAATATTGTTGCATGGAAAACCCTAACCAAATAGCTCCTTCTTCCCTGGAGCCTTTTTATTATCACAAAAGATTAAAAGAACATTTTAAGTCTAGAAAAAAGACTTGGGATTGGTTCAGCGGGAAAAACTTAAAAGAAAAGCAAATTCAAGAGTTCAAAGCGGATTTGCTTAAAAATACCTACCGGATGGATAGAGAGGCTTATCCGGATTTGTACGAAACGGCAGATGAAATTTGTGAGAAACTAACTATTGATGCTCATGTTTTTATTTATCAAGAAAATAATAGTACTCAATACAATGCTGGGATTTCAATTATAAATTCTGAAGCCCATATCGTTCTTTCTGGAAATTTGATAGGCCTTCTTACAAAGGAAGAAATGAAAGTGCTTTTGGCTCACGAGCTCAGCCATTATCTTTTTTATAAAGTTGAAAATGAAGAGTTTGAAATTGTTCAGCGAATTATTTTGGCCCTTGCTAATGATACAAGAAGTGAAGATGCGATTATTGAAACGGCAAGAATATTTCAGCTGTATTTAGAGCTTTTTTGTGATGCTGGCTCGCTGGAAGTCTGCGGAGATTATAAAGTGATCATTAGCACTCTTGTAAAATTAAACACAGGCCTATCGGAGGTAAATGCAGATAGTTATTTGGAGCAAGCCAAAGAAATTATGAAAGGGGAAAAAGAAGCCTCAAAACATCAAAGTCATCCAGAATCTTATATCCGAAGTTTAGCCATTTTCCTGCGCTTTGAAAAGGACGAGGACTACTTGGATAAAATTGAAAAAATGATTTGTGGCCCTTTGAATTTAAATACTCTTGACATTTTCGAACAAGTGGAAATGTCGGATTTCACCGAAGATATTATTCAATTAATTATTCGTCCCAAATGGATAAACACGGCTACAGTAATGAACCTTTGTGTAAAATATTACAGTTCATTTAGTAAGTCGGAAAATGTGGAAACTATAGAAAATATTGCAGAAGAGATTGAAGCTGTCCATCATTCTGTTCGAGATTATGTGTGCTATGTTTTATTGGATTTTGCAAAGGTGGATAGCGATTTAGAAGGCCTTGGAATTGCCCATACCCTTCAAATTGCAGAATTGTTCTCCCTCACAAAAGAATATGAGAAAATTATTCGAAAGGAATTGAAGCTAAGCGCGCGTGATTTTAAATTGATGCAAGAAAAAGTGGTAAAGGAGTTGGAACAAATAACCGAAGGAAAAGAGGATAGTATTTACGATGACTGATATACAACCAAGTTCCGATTTTTTCGAATTGCTAGAAATAGTAAAAGACCATGGTCAAATCCGATCGGAAGATTTTGTGGCCTATACCCTTTCCTTGCTTGAAAATGCCGCTCATCTGCATGAGAATAAAAAGGTGATGCATCTCCATTCCAGTGGTGAAATAGAATATGCCGAAGGTAAACTAAAGTTTATTGGGGAGGAAAATGAATTTAAATATGCGACAAAGCCATTATTTGTAAAGCCAAAAGACCATCAAGCCCTTGATTTTGCAGATTCCCTACGCTCCAAAACGGATTTAAATGATTCCTCTGTAAATTATGAAACTACCTTGGTTAAAGGTGGTGATGATGAGGAATTGACCACAGCTTGTTATTTAATAGACTATCAAACTTGGGATTTGGAATTGGGACATTGTGATCCCCTAAGCGATATTTTTTCTTTGGGACATTATTTGGCGAGTTTGGCCTATGGTTTAAATTTTAATAAAAGGGAAGATCTTTTAGTCTTTGTGGAAAACAGAAAAGGGCTATATTTTTTAAATCGGGATTTGCATCCAACCATCCATAATGTAATCCATGAAATGACCGAGCTTTATCGTGAAGATAGAACTCGTAATATAGAGGAGGCAATTATAAAGCTTAAAAATTACCGAGATTACAATCCAGATAACTATGTTGATTTAACCGAAACGGAAGGATTTAGAAATCAGGATATTTCCGAAAGATCCAATTGGATTCTATCCCGATTGAAAAGTAGATTGTTTGATACAAGCAAGAGAAATAAGTTGCTCTATTTTTCTGATAAAAAGAGTTTTTTGAACTTGTCTATTAATTCCGTTCCTCTTCTTTTGGATCATAATAATATTAGAGAAGAGAATATTATTTTTTGGAATGATAAGATAAAAGACAAATTGATTTCCAAGCGCAAGCTCCTACTAAATCAATATTTAGATACTCAAAACAATAAGTTTATTGCGCCCACATTAAATCAGATTCGATTAACCGCCCGAAAAAATAAAAACGAATACGGATTTAGTACCATGCGGGTAATTGTTGCTTTTTTACATTGGTATAATTTCAAGGAAAATGCGGAGGAAATGATCAGCTCCCCTTTATTGTTATTGCCAGCAGAAATTGTAAAAAAGAAAGGTGTTAATGATCGATTCGAACTTTTAGTTGAAGATTCGGAAGCGATGGTAAACCCCATTTTAAGTTTTCAATTGAAAGATCTATATGGGATTAATCTTCCAGATTTTGTCGATTTGAGTAACACTTCCATCGAAGATTTAATTAAGGGATTAGAGCATCAGATCGCAGAGGGAGGAACTGGTATTACAATAGAGTGGAGGAAAAAACCTAGACTGCAACTCATTCATAGTATTGCAAAAAAGGATTTCAACCTGAAAAATAAAAACCTAAAAAATAGAACTAGTGGATTACAACTGAGGTCCTTAAACTATTCCTATTCCCAAGATAATTACCAACTCCTCGGATTGCAGATTTTTGAGTCGAGAATAAAAAGCAAAAATAATGCGCTTGAATATATTATTAATGAAGATTTAAACCCCGAAACCCAGAGGGCTTTATCCGAAAAGCTAAGAACTCTTTATACTACCAGAGAAGAGGGAGATACAAACCCAACGATTTGGCAAGTGGATACTTGTAATATGACCATCGGGAATTTCAATTATAGGAAAATGAGTTTGGTTAGAGATTACAATCAAATTATTAATGAGTCCATTAAGGATGAAATATTTGATTCGCTTTTTAGTGATATCCCGAAAAAAACTCAAACACCAGAATCGAATGAGGATAGACAATTGGCAGACAATTATCCAATTATTTCTATCGATCCGACTCAATCTTCAGCGGTAGAATTGGCCAGAACGGGAGAGAGTTATATTATCCAAGGACCTCCAGGTACTGGGAAATCCCAAACCATTACCAACCTAGTTGCCGATTTTGTGGCTAGAGATAAAAAGGTGCTATTTGTATGTGAAAAAAGGGCGGCATTGGATGTTGTTTACCACCGCCTTAAAAACAAATCTTTGGATGAACTGTGTTGCTTGGTCCATGATTCCCAATCGGATAAAAAGTCTTTTATTTTAGATTTAAAGAAGACCTACGAAGATTTTTTAAAGAATGATTTTGATCTCAATAAAATTGTTGCCAAACGAGAAGGGGTAATTAGGGCCATTGATTCCGAATTGGACCAATTAAAATACTTTCATAAAATTATGGTTGAAGGTGATTTACCGCCTTTGAAGCTTTACGAAATATTACATCGGGAAAAGAAAGGAAGAAAATTCCCTAGTTTAAATGAGATTGTAAATTATCCAAACTACAAGGAATGGGAACTAAACCTAAATTGGATTGAAGAGTGGTATGAGACTCTAAAAATCAATAGAATGGGAGAGGAAATCTCCAATTATCCCTTTGTAAATCTTGACAATGATATTTTAAATGAGCATAACCCGAAAATGCGGATTCAGGATATATTGGAAAATGCTACAGGTATTTTGGATGAGTTTTCAGAAAGTTTGGACAATTTAGACGAGGATGTTGCCGACCTATCCATTTTGGATTGGGAGCAAAGAATAAATTTGGCTCAAAGGGTTAAGGGTATTTTTAGCAAAGGCAAAATGGATGTTTTAACTAGTAATAGTGAAACGGCCCAAAGCTTAAAAACGAGTGAAGAAAGGATAAATTCACTTTCCATGAATTTGACAGAAGCGAGGGAAAAAAATGCGAATTGGAAAAATAAACTTTCGCCACAAGATAATGAGGCGGCGATTTCTCAATGGTCAAATTTCCAAAAAAGCTTCCTTCGTTTTTTAAACCCTGCTTTTTATAAACTCAAAAAAACAATCCATGAAAGCTACAATTTCAAAGGGCATAAAGTTGCACCTGAAATAGAGGTATTGCTCTTAAATTTGAAAAGGGAATATGACATACAAGAGCAATGAAATAAGGAAAAAGCAAAAGTTGGAGATGATTTTGGACTCGATGAGTATGTGGAAGGAATTGAATGGATAAAATC
>CAKZNE010000031.1 GCA_937129395.1 uncultured Cryomorphaceae bacterium
AGGCCTTCGACAAATCTGCCAAAATTATGGGTTTACCCTATCCAGGTGGGCCCTTAATTGATAAATACGCCCAAAAAGGTGATGCTTCAAAATACAAGTTTTCAAAACCTAAGGTGGGAGAATTTAATTATAGCTTCAGCGGATTGAAAACTGGGATTCTTTATTTTCTGCAAAAGCAGGTAAAGACAAATCCAGATTTTATTAAGGAAAACATAAATGATTTATGCGCTTCCATTCAAAAAACCATAATTGACATCCTATTTACAAAACTTGAATTGGCCGCAGAAAAAACGGGTATAAAAAGAATTGCAATTGCAGGTGGGGTTTCTGCAAATTCGGAATTACGGACTGAACTAAAAAAAAGAGAGGAAAGTTTAAATTGGAAAACCTTTATTCCCAAATTTGAATATTGTACAGACAATGGTGGAATGATCGCGATAAGCGCCTATTATAAATATTTACAAAAAGACTTTTGCGATATGAAGGTTAAAGCAAAAGCGAGAACTCCCATTAATTCTTAAAAAATATGCACCTTTTTTATTGTAGTGAAGAGGAATTTAAAAATGGAAACCTTAGTAAGGAAGAAAGTCACCATGCTTTTAGAGTACTTAGGCTAAATTCCAATGATGAAATCCTAATAAGTAAAGGACAGGGAATTATTTACAAGGCGAAAGTTCAAACCATTAGTAAAAACCAACTTCGTTTTTTGGAAGTTGAAATTTTCAGTGAAGATTCCAAAAAAAACCATCTCCATATCGCCATTGCTCCCACAAAAAGTTTGGATCGTTTTGAGTTTTTTTTAGAAAAAGCTACAGAAGTTGGGGTGGATGAAATTAGCCCTGTTTTTGGCTTCCACTCCGAAAGAAAAGTTTACAAAACCGAAAGAGGTAAAAAAATAATATTGGCGGCAAGCAAACAATCTAGGAGTCATTGGATGACCCAAATGAATGAACCAAAAAACTTAGCCGCCTTTATTAAAAATGTAAAAAGCGAGAATAAATTCATTGCGCATTGTGAGGAATCAAAGGATAAAATTGATTTACTTGGAAACATTTCTCAATTGGAAGAATCTTTGGTTCTAATTGGGCCTGAGGGTGATTTTAGTAAACAAGAGATTGAATTGGCAATAGAGTTTGGATTTATCCCAGTTAGCTTAGGGAATAAAAGATTGCGCACAGAAACAGCAGGAATTTCGGTTGCAATAGCTTCGAAAATAATTTCATAAAAAAAGGAGGGCTATAATCACCTCCTTTTTTTAGCATACTTTCAATTTGAACTCTAATGTTTGACCACAAATTGTTGACGGATATTCATGTTAGATCCACCAAGTCTCAATAGGTAAATACCATTTGCAAGTTTGTCGGTATTAATTTGAATCAAACCAGCATCCTTTTCCAATTTTTTTAAATCCGTTTTCATCAATAATTTTCCGCCTAAATCATAGACTTCATAAAATAATGGATTTTTAAAAGTCTTGAAATTCCATTCAATCCTAATTTCGGTATGCGCTGGATTTGGATAAATCACGATTCTATTCAAACTTTCAAATTCCTCAATACCAATTTGATCTAATCGACTTGCTAAAGTATCAAACTCCCCACAGCTATTTTTAACTGCTAATATTACTTCATAGGACAAACTTTGGGTTAGGTATGTATGAATGGGAATTAAAGAATTTGTGTTTGAATTTCCATCACCAAAGTCCCAGTTAGCTCCTGATAGGTTTTTACTTGAAGTTCCATCAAACTGAACTTGCATCCCTGAACCCGCCATATTTAATACGGAATAAGTCCATTTTGCTTTTAAAGTATCACATACTTTAACTGGTTTAATAATGGTATCAGATACTCCACAATATGAAAAAGCAATCAATTTAACATTATAGGTTCCCGGGCCAGGAAAGGAATATTTTGGTTTCACATCCGTGGAAATCGAAGTACTGTCAAAATACCAAATCAAGGAATCTGCAATTAGGGTGGTTGACGAAAAATCCACCGTCAAAGCATTGGCCAAATAATTGAATGTTGCATTAGGTTTTGGACAGGGACTGGTAGTGATTGTGTCAATCAACTGTTTACTCAAAATTCCCGTTGAACAGCTATCCGATATACTAAACCTATAGGAAGTTGAAAAATCTAGGCTATCAATTGTTAAGGGGCTAAAGACATTTCTAAGGGTGAATCCTGGAGGTCCTTTTTGGATATCATAATAGTTAATTTGACTAAAGCCCTGATTACTCGAATTCCAGGACAAGTCTATAGACTTAGAGCTGATATTCGTGGCAACCATATTTATTGGTTCAAAGCAATACCGCCATTTTTCTCTTATTTCTATATCGTCAATTGCTATATCGCCCATAATACCAGAGCTTACTCCTGTGAAAATTATTGCGATGGTGTCATCTCCAAATAAGGTTAAATCTATGGAATCGGTTCGCCAGTAATTAATATTTGGGACCAAGGGGCCTAATTTGGTGAACATTTTAACTGGTCCCGTTCCATTGTTAACACTAATTATAAGACTATCAATGTCATTTCCATACATATGATAACGGAAAACTAAAATTGGGTTTATCATTCCATGCGGAATAAAAATATTGGGTGAGATTAAATCTGCAGATCCATCTCTACCATCTGAGGATTCGCGATAAATATAATTGTTACCACGAAAAGCCTGACTCGGGCCTGTTTGGGGAGATGTTGTATTTCCAGAACCGGTGCCCCATTGCTGAACAATTGTTGTATCTCGAAACCAACATTCATTTATTTCATTACCATCATTATGTAAACCAACACCTGGTATCCATCCTCTAATTTCAAAATCTTCGGACCAAGGAGCAACAAATACCGGACATGATGTAGAATCAAAGACAGGTCCTTGCCAAAAACTTACATCCCCTGTGCCGCAACTATCTTGCACAAAAAACAGGTAGCTTGTTAATGGATTTAATCCTGAAATGGTATGAGATGTTATATTCGTTGAGATAAAAGTTGATGAACCTTGAGAACCTACTTCGCGATATTTAATTCTCCAATTGGAAGCACCTCCTCCAGTCCAAGAAAGGGTAAGACTACTATCTGTTTTTGAATTAATTGACACATTTGACGGATTCAGACATGATTTTGAATTACCTATCCAAAAATCATCAATCGCAATATCAACATCCGCTTCGCGTACTTTATTCAAAACATCTTCCATATCGCTTTGCGATTCCATCAATAGATTTTCTGTAATTTCTAGCACAATCGCCTGTTTATCAACCTGCTGATCATTTAATTGACTTAACCATT
>CAKZNE010000032.1 GCA_937129395.1 uncultured Cryomorphaceae bacterium
TTAAGGAAATTAACAATTGGGTTGTATTTCAAGAATTTCTCTTCGGATAAAATCCATCCTCCAGAAATGGAAGGGAAATAACCATATCTTTTATTTGGACCAAACTTGGAAGATCCATCCGATCTAAATACCCCTTGAACGAAGTATTTGTTTTTATAGGAATAGTTAACCCTTGTAAAATAGCTCATGAAATTAAATCTTTTATCAGGCTCAAGCCAAGTGGTGTCAAAATCATAATTGTCTTTATTGGGTAAATCGTAAAAGGGTTCGTCAACATTTAAAATATTATTCACTGCAACTGTTTCCCCTTGATCATTTACCGTCTTCATCGCAGAAAAATAGTTTTGACTTTGCTGGTATTCTGTACCTACCAAAAAAGTTACATTATGGTCATCGTTGATTTTCCAATTATAAGAACCCGTTACAAAACTGCTGTAATTGTGAATCTGCCTTGGGCTTCTTATAGCTACGCCGTCCACTCCAGTAAAACCGTGCAGGTCACTACTGGTTAAATGAACATCTTCAATCTGATTCATATAATCATAGGAACCATTGGCAATAATGTTCAGATTTTTAATAGGGGAATAATTCACATTAAAGGAGTTAATAGATCTCAATTCTCTAACCCTCCAACTTTTTAATTCTCTATTTGCCACTGGGTTATTTCCAATTCCGGCTTTCAACCAATGGTCACCCTTGCTTGCCGATAAGGTGCTGTCGCCATTTCCATCGAAGGTATATTCATCTTTATCATAAAAAATAGGGTAAATAGGCAAAGCTGTAGACATTGCCGCTCCTAAACCACCACTCCATGCGGCGTCCACTCGGTTATTATCTCCTCTAGAAAGGCTGGTTGTGATTCCTACTTTTAATTTGTCGTTAATTCTATAATCTCCATTAAATCTACCTGAAAGTCTTTCGTATGAATTTCCAATCAAATAACTTTCATTAATATCATAAGAAACCCCCAGGTAGTAATTGTAATCCTTCGCTCCTTTTTGAACATTAAAATCATAGAATTGCTTAAAGCCAGTTCCTATAGTTTGATCCACCCAGTCTGTGTCATATTCTTGAGCCTCTTCCCAGGTTAATGGAATTGAAGAAGGCAAAGAAGGTGTCCCAACATTTCCATCATTTATCCAGGCCTCTTCATATAATTGTAAATATTCGGCAGAATTTAACATGTCTGGTCTTTTGGTTGGTGCCGACACTCCTAAAGTACTTGTAAAACCAAATTTTAATCCTTTTTGGTTTCCCCTTTTAGTGGTAATTATAATTACACCATTTGCCCCTCTTGAGCCATAAATAGCCGTAGCCGATGCGTCTTTTAGGATGTCTATACTTTTTATATCATTGGGATTGATACTGGCAAGTGGGTTGGTATTCATCCCTCCACTATTACCGTTTGTGAAAAAATCCTGAGAAATCGGAATCCCATCCACAACATAAAGCGGATCACCAGCAGCGCTAATGGAAGCAATTCCTCTAATTCGTACAATAGAAGGTGAGGCCGCCAAACCAGATCCAGTAATTATTTGAACCCCTGGTGCCTTTCCTTGAATAGCATTTTCAAAACTAGGTGTTGGAATATCATTGATATCTTTAGTACCTAAAGTAACAACAGATCCAGAACTTTCCCTTTTTCGTTGCACGCCGTATCCAACCACAATAACTTCATCTAGATCACTGTTCGATTCCAACATTTTGGCTGGAGGTACTTTTACTTCACCTTCTGTTGAGGCGTCAACCTTAATTTGTTTTTCAGCATAGCCAATAAAAGAAACTATTAAGGTGAGTTTTCCAGGTGTGTAGCCTGTTATTTTAAAATAACCATCGAAATCGGTAACGGTTCCAATTTTGACCTGTTCCTTTATAAGTATGTTGGCTCCCGGCAATGGCTCACCTTCTTCGTCTAAAATACGACCAGAAATAGTTTGGGCTTGTATGGTTTGAAAGCTTAATACTGAAAGAACTGCTAGTAAAAGTGTTGTGTAGTATTTTTTCATGCAGGGGCTGTTTAATTTCTGGTAACCAAATGTAGTAAAATTTTAGTAAGTGTATAAAGTACACTTAATTTTTATGATGCAATTATAGCTATAAATAATTGCACACTATTATTTTAATATAAAAAAGCTTCCCGACTGATTTCGGTTGCTACTGTTGATGCTATAAAAATAAAGACCGTTGGATAACTTATCCATTCTCAAGTCATTGCTAATTTCTATCTGGGTAAATCCTTTGGATTGCTTGTAATATTTTTTTTCTAATAACACCTTTCCATGAGGACTAGAAATATGAATAAACACAAAATCCTCCATTGGAAGGTCCAACACAAAACTTAATTTATTGCTTGCGGGATTTGGAAAAACACTTGCAAAATCTCCATAAGCCGTATCAATCGGATTAAAGCTTCCTGAGTCGCCAATTGTTTTGCTGCTTGTATTAAAATTGCTGTAAATATGATATTCACCAGCCGCGTAGTTGGTATCTAAATCTCCGTTCACCAAAAGGCTATCCCCAGAAAAATAGTCGTACCATACATCGGATTCTGATAAGTCTAAAGTCATGGTCGCGCTAGTAATTCCAAAATTTCCCGCGATTATTACCGTGCTATCATTCTCTTCTAGTTTATAATATTTTTTGCTCCCTGAAACACTTGCGGTGGTGTTTTTGGTTCTGAATATATGAGGATACGAATTTCTAAAATTGATGATGTCGCTGTATTTCCCATATAGTTTAGCTCTATTAGCTTCCTGCAAATAATCCCATCGAACTGGTTTATTGGAAATTCTACAATCTGGATTTATTGTTCCATCTGGGCAATAATTAATTGAATAATCATATCCATATTCTCCAAATTGCCAAATCATTTTTGGTCCAGGTACCGTTATAAAAAAGGCTGTGGCCAATTCCATTCTCAATAAAGCAATAGCCTCGTCTTTTGTGGAATAATCCGTATTTGAATTTCCAAAATTTAGGTTTTTATACATGAGCCTTTCCTCATCATGACTTTCCATAAAACCCACCAAATTTGGATTATTCCACCCCCTTTCTTTATAATCAACACCACCCAAATTTGAAGGATATCCCATTGTGGTTTCACTGTATTCATGGTTGGCATTTCCCCAAAGCATAAAACCTCTATTGGAAAGTTCTGTTTCTTCTGGGTTATGGGCAAAATGCTCCAGTATCATATAAACAGAGGAGTCAATTTCTTCCACCTCTTCTTTTATTCTGGTCAATGTTTCAATTCTTTGGCTATCGTAGTTCCCCCAAGCGTTTACATCTCCCAAAGTATTGGTTTGGGTAAAACCTTTGGAGAGATCCATTCGATATCCATCCACTTTATATTCTTCTACCCAATGTTGGAAAACTCTTTTCGTAAAATACTTGGTTGCCTCCGATTCATGGTTAAAATCATAACCTACGTTAAAATCATGTTTTGCTACTTGGTTAAACCAAGGGCTTTCGGCAGTGGGTTGTCCATACTGACCAGCGGATGCGTCAAAATACATTCGCACTAGGGGGCATTGACCAAAAGCGTGATTCATTGCAATATCTAATATGACAGCTATTCCCCTGCTATGACAAGAATCTACTAATTCTTTAAAATCGTTTTTGCTACCATAATATTTATCTGGAGCCATAAAAAACATCGGGTTATAACCCCAACTTTCATTTCCTTCAAATTCCATTATTGGCATTAGCTCAATGGCATTTACACCGAGGGAATCCAAATAATCCAAACGCCTTATTACGGATTGATAGCTTCTATCTGCATCAAAATCTCGAATTAACAATTCATAAATAATAAGGTCTTGAGGATTGGGCTTATCAAAATTTTGATTGGCCCATTGGTAATCTTCTTCATTAATTTTGAAACTACTAACAGGAAAATCTGTTTTTCCTTTTGGATAGGATTTTAAATTTGGATAGGTCTGACTAGGAATATAGGAATCGTTCCAAGGATCCAATATTTTTTCAGAATAGGGATCGGCAATTCTAATGCCTTCGGTTCCTACATAGTATTGAAAAGCAATTTCCTTATTTGGATCTAAATGATCAATTTCAATCCAAAAAAATTCTCCATCTGGGCTTTGAAACATTTCATATTGGGCCGAAAAATCCCAATTATTAAAATCGCCAATTACATAAACGTATTCCTTGTTTGGCGCTCTTAGTTTTAAATAAATAGACGAATCTGCTATAACCGATAAGCCTTCCTCTCCATTTCTTGTATCGGCGGCAATATTAGTTCCAGAACGTGCCAAATAAGTCAGTGTATCTCTATAAAATTGACCAGAAAGCACGGCTTCAAGTACAATGTTTTTTTCACCTAGTCCAAAATCAATTAAAGGAATTCTATAGGAGATTTTAGAAGTATCAGGAAATTGGACAAGGGTTTGTCCATCGAGCTTCAATCTTAAATTGGCATTGCTAGAACTTAGGCCTTCCACCTCCAGGGTATCGTTTACATTGTAAATTTCAAATTGACTGGGGAGAGTTATGCTGGACTGAAATCCATTTTGAAAAATGGGAATAAAAATATCCGAACCATCGGCATTTCTTCCTACCAAACTACCATCAACATTTCTAAAAACAAAAGACAAACGATACACTACATCACCAGAGCCCAAACCATAAAAAACGGGAATATGGAATTTCATATAGTAACGGTTGTTACCAATACTGGTCATTTTTACTTTGGAATCATCCGTACCCCAATTCCCCTGAACATTTTGCCAATTGGTAGAATTTGGACCGTCTAGCACCACACCGGTATGTGCATAAACTGTGGTATTAGCACCCATTAAATCCATATTGCCTTCACTGGCATCAAAAATTATGGCTACTGTATCATTTTGAGTTGCGAAAACAGGAGAAATGCTTACCACCTGAGCAGAAGCGACTTTGGTTAAGGCAATAAAAAAAAGGCTTGTAATTATTTTTATCATAAAAATTGAGGCTCTGTCCATTTTAGAACAGGTCTGTTTTATGTTTTTATTTCGTACAACATGGCTGGTTTGTGAAGCACTCCTTTTTGCTTTTCATTGGTTGGAGAAACCAAGTTTTCTTTGAGGATTTTTTTTCTAAAATTTCTTTTGTCTAATTCCTTATCCAAAATTATCTCATAAAGCTTTTGAACCTGACTAAGGGTAAACTTCTCAGGCAATAATTCAAATCCCGTTTTCTTGTATTCAAAATCCCCTTTAAGTCTTTCCCAAGCTTGACTAAGAATAGAATCATGATCAAATGCAAGAGAGGGAACTTTTTTAATATCACACCAAAAAACCCTTTCTGCAAAACCAGATGCTTCTGGCTCAAAGTCACCCATTTTAACCAAAGCAAAATAGGCAACTGTAATAACACGGGCTTGGGGGTTTTCTCTAAAAGACTGCAACCATTCCAAATCCTTAATATCCTGAACACGCACAGGATCGCCAAAGGAGTGAAATTGCTTTAGAAAAATTCCTTCCAATTGAGTAATCTCTTTTAAAACACGATTGGCAGCTTCGTCCAAGCCTTCATCATTTAAAATTAAATCGCCTGGCAGTGCCAATTGAATCTTACCTTTATCCTGTAATTTTTGTTCTATTAGCAAAACATTGAGTTTGCTATTATCAAAGCCAAACACTACACAATCGACAGATACATTCGGATTTAAATTTTTGATTTCGGTTTTAGCCACTTCTTTTGATTTGAATTTTTGATTGTTACAAAACTCCACAAATTATTCAAAAGCTAAAATAAAGAATTTTTTCGAAAGTGTAATTTTTACACTAAGTTTGTTTCTGTAATCCCAAAACAAAAATGACAAATTCCATTAAAACCCTTGCTGTTCTTACTTCCGGAGGTGATTCTCCAGGGATGAACGCCGCTATTCGTGCTGTGGTAAGAACCTGTTCTTTCTATAATAAGGAAGTTTTTGGGGTTTACGAGGGTTATAAAGGGTTGATCGAAGACAGAATTGAAAAGCTAAATGCCAGATCGGTAAAGAATATATTAAATAGAGGAGGAACATTTTTAAAATCCTCTAGAAGTGAAGAGTTTAGAACCGCCGAAGGAAGAAAAAAAGCCTTTGAAAATGTAAAAAAACACAAAATTGACGCTTTGGTTTTAATTGGCGGAAATGGAACTTTTACAGGAGCTCACATTTTTTATGAAGAATATGGAATTCCAGTTATTGGCATTCCGGGTACAATAGACAATGACCTTTATGGAACGGATTACACTCTTGGATTTGATTCTGCTACCAATGTAGTTGTAGACTGTATCGATAAAATTAGAGACACTGCAGAATCCCACAACCGGATGTTTTTAATTGAAGTAATGGGAAGAGATTCTGGGTTTATAGCCCTAAGGTCTGCCGTGGCATCAGGAGCAATAGACGTAATCTTACCTGAGGAAGAATCTCCAATGGAAGTTTTAATTACTGAAATAACCAAAGGTGCTACCAACCAAAAAACCCATAAATTGATTGTGGTTGCAGAAGGCAATAAATTGGGCGACACCTTTTCTATTGCCAATGAATTAAGTAAGGAATTTCCCCAAATTGAAACTAAAGTAACCATCCTTGGTCACCTTCAAAGAGGCGGCGCTCCTTCCTGCCTGGACAGAATCTTAGCCAGTGAATTAGGCGTTGCAGCTGTTGAAAGTTTACTTGAAGGGAAAACCGATTTAATGGTGGGAAGACAAAACAAAAAAGTAAGCTATACACCCTTGGAGGAAAGCATCACCAAAAAAGCAGCTCTCGATCCTGAACTTTTAAGGATCAGGAAAATACTATCAATCTAAAAAGAAAAGAAAAATGAAAAATGTTGCCATAAATGGATTTGGAAGGATAGGTAGACTTTGTTTCCGGAACCTTATTCGTAAGTCCGAGGTTCGGATAGTAGCCATTAACGATCTTACTGATACCAAGACTTTAGCTCATCTTTTAAAAAGAGATACCGTTCATGGGCTCTTTGATCATGAAATTAGTCATGATGAAAATTCTATTTCTGTAGATGGAAGAAAAATAAAAGTTTTTGCCAAAAGAAACCCAACAGAGCTGCCTTGGGCTGATCTAAATATTGATCTTGTAATTGAATGCACAGGAATTTTTAGGGACATGGAAGGAATGGGCAAACATCTTGAAGCCGGCGCCAAAAAGGTTCTCTTAAGTGCACCAGCCAAAAAGGGCGTTAAAACCATCGTTTTAGGCGTAAATGAAAATGAATTAAATGCGGATGATGTTTTAATTAGTAACGCTTCTTGCACCACCAATTGTTTGGCACCTATGGTAAAAGTACTGAACGATAATTTTGGGATTGAGAAGGGCTATATGACAACTATTCATTCCTATACTTCAGATCAAAGATTGCAAGATGCTCCGCATTCCGATTTAAGAAGAGCAAGAGCAGCTGCCGTAAACATAATCCCAACCACAACAGGTGCAGCAAAAGCGGTGAGCTTGGTTTTACCAGAAATGACGGGCAAATTGGATGGTTTTGCAGTTCGCATTCCTACCCCAACAGGTTCCGTAACCGACCTTACCGTTAACCTAAAAAAGGAAGTAAGCTTAGACGAAATTAATAAAGTAATGGAAGATGCTAGTGAAGGTGCACTTAAGGGCATAATGAGCTATTCCACCGAGCCTTTGGTTTCTAGTGATATTACAGGCGATAAACACAGTTGCATTTTTGACAGTGGTTTAACCATCGCAAATGGAAACCTGGTTAAGGTAGTTGCTTGGTATGATAATGAAGCTGGCTATGCTGCTCGTTTGGCCGACTTAGCCATTAAAATGGTAAAACTGTAAATAGTACACTAAGTAAATTTTAGTATTTTCGATTTTTATAAAAAAACCTTTTTTGCCTATGATTCTCATCGCTGAAAGCGGGTCCACAAAGTGTGACGCTGTATTTTTGGATGACAGTGGAAAAGAAATATCGCGCTTTCGCATGATGGGTTTCAACCCTTATTTCCATACTTCACCTTTTATTTCTGAAAATGCACTTCTTGTGGATGAAATAATGAAATATAAAGACCAAACCACCCATGTGTTTTTTTATGGTGCCGGTTGTTCTTCACAAAGATTAAATTTGGTTATTTCCGAAGGTTTATCCCCCGTGTTTCCAAATGCTAAGATAATGGTTGACCATGATTTGAAGGCTTGTGCCTACTCTACTTACGATGGCGAACCTTCAATCAGTTGTATTTTAGGAACAGGATCCAATTCTGTTTATTTTGATGGGCATGATATCGCCGAAGAGGTTCCTGCGCTTGCCTTTATTCTAGGCGATGAGGGCAGTGCCAGTTATATAGGTAAAAAATTAATTTCCGGTTTTCTTTATAAAAAAATGCCCCAAGACCTTGCCGATGATTTTTTCAACACCTATAAATTAACCAAGGATATCGTAATTGATAAGGTTTATGCTCAAGACCATGCAAATGTGTTTTTGGGAAGCTTGGCACCCTTTGCCCACAAGAACATAAAAAACCCATTCGTTTATGAAATCGTAGCCGAGGGTTTTCGCAAATTTTTAGAAACCCATGTACTTTGCTTTCCTCAAGCCAAAAATGTTGAAGTGAATTTTGTAGGTTCAATTGCCTACCATTTTCAAGATGTTTTGGTGGATCTATTAAAAAGTATGGACCTTAAATTAGGAAGGATAATTAGAAGACCGCTAGATGGTTTAATAAATTATCATCTGACACAACACGCCCAATCCAATAAAATATTTAACCTAAAACAGGCATTGTGATAAAAGCTTTTATTTTTGATTTAGACGGTGTTTTGGTAGATACTGCCAAATATCATTTTAGAGCTTGGAAAGCACTAGCCAATGAAATAGGAATTGATTTTACAGAAAAAGAAAACGAGCAATTAAAAGGAATAAGCCGAAAAGAATCCTTGGAACTTATTCTTGGATGGGCTAAGCTTAGTATTTCCGAAGATCGCAAGTTGGAATTGATGGAAATGAAAAACACATGGTATCTGCAATTTGTAGAAAACATGGACGCTTCCGAACTTTTAAAGGGTGTTAGAGAATTTTTAGCCCAAAGCAAATCTTTAGGTTTAAAAATCGCGCTGGGATCTGCAAGTAAAAACGCCATCCCAATTCTCGAAAAAACAGATATCCTTACTTTTTTTGATGCCATAGTTGACGGTAACCACACCACAAAATCAAAACCAGACCCTCAGGTTTTTTTAATGGGTGCAGAGCTTTTGGAAGTAAAACCAGAAGAAGCCGTAGTATTTGAAGACTCTCTTGCAGGAGTACAAGCCGCAAAAACAGGTGGTTTTACCGCAATTGGAATAGGTTCCGAAAAGGTATTAACCCAAGCGGATATCGTTTATAAAGGCATCTCCGAAATTGACCCCAAATCCTTATTAAAAGATTTTTAAAGCCATGCAAAATAAATATCTCGACGATCATGAATGGCAAATAATTGAAAGCCAATGGAATCCGGATAATCACGAAGGATCTGAATCTCTATTTAGTATCGGGAATGGCTATATGGGACAAAGAGCAAATTTTGAAGAAAATTACTCCGGAGCAACTTTGCAAGGAAGTTATATTGGTGGAGTATATTACCCCGACAAAACCCGTGTAGGTTGGTGGAAAAATGGCTACCCAGAATATTTTGCAAAAGTCCTGAATTCGGTCAATTGGATCGGCTTAAAAGTAGAGGCAGATGGTACTGATTTGGACCTCAACAAATGTAAAGTAGCCAATTTTAAAAGGGTTTTGGATATGAAACAAGGCCTTTTGCATCGAGAATTTACAGCCCAATTAACTTCCAATATTAAACTGAAAATTTCAGCAACAAGATTGCTAAGCATGACCCGCAAGGAAATTGGAGCCCTAAAATATTCCATTACCCCAATTGATTGCAATCCAAAGCTAAAAATCACCCCTTACCTAGATTTTGATATTGTAAATAGCGACAGCAATTACGATGAAAAATTTTGGGATTCGGTAACCGAAAATGTAGGAAGTCAGAAAGCAGTATTGCAAGCCAAAACCAAAAAATTAGATTTCCAAGTTGCCGCTGCCATGCGTTATGAATTCTATATTAACAATGAGCATTTCACCCTTTACCCAGAATCATCCAAAAAAGAAAAATACGCGGAAAATACTTTTGAAATTCAATCTGAAGCTGGAAAAACTTACAGCACCTATAAATACGCTGCAATTGTTTCTACCCTAAATATCCCTAAAAACCAACTTATTTCCGCCGCAGACAATTTGGCTTCCGAGGCCATGAAAGATGGTTTTAATGAAATAGTAAAAGAACAAAAACAAGCTTGGGCTGAAAGGTGGACTCAGAGTGACATCCAAATTGTAGGAGACATTGAAGCCCAACAAGCCATTCGTTTTAATATTTTCCAACTTAGTCAAACTTACACTGGTGAAGATTCCAGATTAAACATTGGTCCTAAAGGTTTTACTGGCGAAAAATATGGCGGTTCCACTTATTGGGATACAGAAGCTTATTGCCTGCCTTTTTATATGGCTTCAGCAGGACAAGAAGTGGCCAAAAATTTATTGGTATACCGTTATAAGCATTTAAATAAAGCCATAGAAAACGCCGAAAAACTGGGTTTTAAAAACGGTGCCGCTCTTTACCCCATGGTTACCATGAATGGCGAAGAATGTCATAATGAATGGGAAATAACCTTTGAGGAAATTCACCGAAATGGAGCTATTGCTTTCGCCATTTACAACTATATACGCTATTTTGGAGACGAGAGCTATTTGGCCGAATATGGACTGGAAGTTTTACTGGGGATTTCCAGATTTTGGGCCCAACGATTTAATTACAGCCAAGCCAAGAAAAAATATGTGATGTTGGGCGTTACCGGTCCAAATGAATACGAAAACAACGTAAACAATAATTGGTACACAAATTATATTGCACGTTGGACCATGCAATATACCCTCGAAGCATTAGAAATAGTAAAAACCCAAAACCCAACACGTTTTGGTGAGATTAGCGCAAAGGCAAATTTAAACGCTGTGGCCGAAAGGGAATTATGGCAGAAAATAATTGCCAATGTACATTTTCCAAGAAATGAGGAGTTGGGAATTTACCTACAGCAGGATGGTTTTATGGATAAGGAGCTGCTTCAGGCCACGGATCTTCATCCTTCAGAAAGACCTATTAACCAACATTGGAGTTGGGATAGAATTTTAAGATCATGTTTTATAAAACAAGCAGATGTACTCCAAGGAATGTATTTATTTGAAGAGCATTTTTCAAAGGAAGAAATCCTAAGGAATTACAATTTCTACGAACCGAAAACCCTACACGAAAGTTCCCTTTCACCTTGTGTTCACGTAATTACGGCTACCTATTTGGATAAAATGGATGAAGCCTATGATCTTTATCTCCGCACCGCCAGATTGGATTTGGACGATTACAATAACGAGGTAAAGGAAGGCTTGCACATTACAAGTATGGCCGGAACCTGGATGAGTATTGTAGAAGGTTTTGCAGGCATGAGGGTAAAAGGAAATCAATTGTATTTTAATCCGAAATTACCCAAAGGCTGGGAAAAATTAAGCTTTAATATTAATTTCCGGGGAGCTTTATTGCAATTTGAGTTTAGCAATAATGGTTTTAAAATGACAAATAATAGCACAGAAGCTGGAAGCGTCATTGTAAAAGATGAGCCTCATTCTTTTGGTGCAAAATCAAGCCTAGAAAAAAGTTATTTATGAGAAAATCGGCCATTCTAATTTTTCTTTTTTTCTCCTTTTTTGTACACGCCCAAGTAAATAGGCAAAATTTAAATACGCCTATTCACCTTAATGCCGACAGCAGCAAAATTATTTTAAAGGACTATTTTTTAGATCAAATCCCAGAAAGAGTCCTATTACCAGAAGGACTTATAAATCATTCCAAGAAAAAATCTGAATTGATTCTTACTGGAAAAATGCAAAACAAAATTGGTCTTGCTCATTGCCAAGTCCAAGGGAACAATGAAGTTTTGGTATTGATAAATTCCTCGGCCAAGAAGTTGGAGATTTCAGTTAAAGAAGGTGGGAAATTTACCAAAGATGTGAGAGTAATTGGAGCTTTTAACAATTGGAATCGTGGTAGTGAAGTTTTAAAATTGGAAAATGGTATTTACAATGCCACCTTTTATTTAAACCCCGGCACTTATGAGTATAAATTTTATGTGAACGGCGAAGAATTAAACGACCCCAATAATCCGATTAAAGTAAGCAACGGAATGGGAGGCTTTAATAATGTGAGCAAAATTGAAAATGAAGGCTCGGATTTGCCGAAAGCTTATTTTTTAAGTTCCAGCAAGGAAGGAAAAATATACCTCAGCAACATCCCAAAAAATCAAAGAATTATTGCCCTTTGGGAAAATGAAGCTCTTTCTTGGAATTATTCACCAAATGGAAAATTTGAAATTTCTATTCCTGAAAAAGCAAAATCTCAAAAACGCTCTTTTATTCGCTGTTATTCCTATTTGGGAGAAAGAATGGCCAACGATCTTTTAATACCATTGGAATACGGGAATGTTTTACAAGATTCTGAAAATTTGGACCGATCCGATTGGCATAGCGCCCGACTGTATTTTTTAATGGTAGATCGATTTAAAAATGGAAACCTCCAAAATGATCATCCCAATAAGGACCCCGAAATTCATCCTAAAGCTAATTATATGGGTGGGGATTTGGCAGGTGTAAATCAAGCTGTAAATGATGGTTTTTTTAATGAATTAAATGTCAATACCATTTGGCTTTCTCCAATAACCCAAAACCCTTGGGATGCTTGGGGCTTTTGGGATAAAGGAGTGGTAAAGAGCAAATTTTCTGGATATCACGGTTATTGGCCTATTAGCAATACTTTAATTGACAAACGATTTGGAAGCCCTGAGGAGTTAAATTCTTTGCTCGATGCCATCCATCAAAATGAAAATAATGCCCTTCTGGATTATGTAGCCAATCATGTTCATATCAATCATCCCGTTTATCAACAAAATAAAGAATGGGCCACCCCATTGTATTTACCAGATGGAACAAAAAACACGGAAAAATGGGACGAACATAGACTTACAACTTGGTTTGATGATCATTTGCCTACCCTAGATTTAAGGAACAAAGAGGTTGTAGATGCCATGGTAGACAGTGCTGTTTTTTGGATGGAAGCTTATTCATTTGACGGCTTTAGGCATGATGCTACCAAACATATTGACGAATTATACTGGCGAACTCTTACCTACAAATTAAAAACATCATTAGCAGAAAAATCCTTTTACCAAATTGGTGAAACCTATGGAAGTCCACAGCTTATAAATAGTTATATCAGCACAGGAATGCTAGATGCCCAGTTTGATTTTAACCTATACGATGCCGCGGTAGATGCTTTTGCAAAAGATGAAAGTGGGCTGGAAAATTTAAAGGACAAATTATTCCAAGGATTAAATACCTACGGTTACCATCATTTGATGGGAAATATTACGGGAAACCAAGATAGATCCCGATTTATCAGCTTGGCATCTGGCGATGTAAAATTTGATGAAGATCAAAAACTGGCTGGTTGGGATAGGCAAATTGGCAAACCAAAAGCCGATGCTTATAAAAGATTGGCTTTGTTGCATGCTTTTAATAATGCGATTCCTGGTTTACCCTGTATCTATTATGGAGATGAATACGGCTTGCCTGGCGGCGGAGATCCTGATAATCGCCGAATGATGGAATTTGAGGGATATGATATGGATGAATTGGCCTTAAAAAACAAGGTGGTAGAATTAAATAAATTGCGATCTACAGAATTAGCCCTAATTTACGGAAGTACGGAAGTAGAAATTGAAAATGAATCGATTATGGTGATTCGAAGAAAATACTTAAACCAAGAAGTGATTGTTTTAATTAATAAATCCACAGAAGCCAAAACGCTAATTCTTGAAAATCCAAAGCAAAAAAATTACAATATCCACTTCTCAAAAAAATCAAACCAAAAAGAACAAAAACTAAAAATAGAACTTGCCCCACTAAGTTTTGAATACCTCATTTCTAAACCAACACAACCATGAAAAACCCGATATTTTTCCTTGCCAGTTTCATAATTCTAGCTTTTTCTTGTCAAAATGAAAAAGTGGAAAATGCAAATCCAGATGAAGATCAAGCCCAGGATTCTAGCCTTGTTTATGCGCCTGTAAGTCATCCAGACTGGGTACAAAACGCGAGTATTTATGAGGTAAATATTCGTCAGCATACAGCGGAAGGAACCTTTGCTGCCTTTCAAGAACATTTGCCAAGAATTAAAAAACTAGGCATAAAAATTCTTTGGATAATGCCTATCCAACCCATTGGCCTAGAAAAACGAAAAGGTGGCTTAGGGAGTTACTATTCCATCCAAGATTATAAGGCAGTAAACCCAGAATTTGGGACCATGGACGATTTTAAAACCTTGGTAAATACCGCTCATGAAATGGGTTTTAAAGTAATATTAGACTGGGTAGCGAATCACAGTGCCTGGGATAATGTTTGGATGGATGAATTTCCAGAATGGTATACCACGGATGACAGCGGAAATGTTGTATCCCCGGTTGCAGATTGGTCCGACGTGGCAGACCTAAACTACGATAGCAAAGAAATGAGAGCAGCCATGACAGATGCTTTGGAATTTTGGATAAAAGAAACAGATATTGACGGTTACAGATGCGATGTAGGGATGATGGTTCCTATGGATTTTTGGAATAATACCCGCGAAACCTTGGATAAAATCAAGCCTGTTTTTATGCTTGCAGAGGCAGAAGGAAAGGAATTTCACAAATCTGCTTTTGATATGACTTACGGATGGGAGTTTCACCATTTAATGAATCAAGTAGCACAAGGGAAAGATGAGGTTTCTGTGTTTGATGAATACCAAGCTAAAATGGACAGCAGCTATTCCAAAGATGATTTGCGAATGTTTTTTACCACCAACCACGATGAAAATAGTTGGAATGGCACTATAGCCGAAAGGATGGGCGACAATCACTTAAACTTTTTTGCATTGGCTTGTACTTTCCCTAACGGAATGCCACTCATTTATAGCGGCCAAGAAGCTCGCTTAAATAAAAGATTGGCCTTTTTTGAAAAAGATACTATTGATTGGAGCGACACCACTTTATATCCTTTTTATAGGGAAATGATTGAGTTAAAATCCAGCCACCCAGCATTGGTAAATGGGAAAAACCAAGGATCCTTTAATAAGGTTTCAACGATTAAGCAAGAAGGTGTTTACGCCTACCGCAGAAAGGCACAAGGCGGGGAAGAAGAACTTTTGGTTATTTTAAATTTTGGAGATTCCGATTTTGAATTGAAAAATGAAGACTTTGAAGGTTCTTGGGATATTGTTATGAAAAGCCAGAGTATGATTATGAATTCCAATGGAAAATTCATAGTACAAGCCCATGATTTCTTGATTTTTAACCATAGTCAAAACAACTAAGTGTAAAATATACACTTATTTTTCTATCTTCACCTTTCTAAGTTATTATTAGCATAAGATGACAGAAAAGAAGAGACTGAGTTTTTGGCAGATTTGGAATATGAGCTTCGGCTTTTTGGGAATTCAATTTGGATTTGCTTTGCAAGGTGGATTCATGTCCAGAATTTTCCAAACCTTAGATGCTTCCAAGGAAGATATTCCCATGTATTGGTTGGCCGCTCCCTTAACGGGTCTTTTGGTTCAGCCCATAATTGGATATTTAAGTGATCGTACTTGGAGTCCCACTTTTGGTAGGCGAAGACCTTATTTTCTTATTGGAGCCATTTTAAGTTCCATCACCCTCTTTTTTGTTCCCCACTCCTCCTATTTATGGATGGCCGCTGGTAGTTTATGGGTTTTAGATGCTTCTATAAACATTAGTATGGAGCCGTTTAGAGCATTGGTGGCAGACAAACTTCCAGATTCTCAAAGGAGTTATGGCTTTGTAATGCAAACCTTAATTATTGGAATTGGTACTTGGGTGGCCAGTAATCTTCCCAGTATTGTAAATAGTTTTGGGGTTTCCAATGAAGCCTTGCCCGGTATCGTTCCCATGTCGGTAAAAATAGCCTTTGCTATTGGAGCTTTTGTTTTTCTTACCTCCATCCTTTTTACGGTTTTCACCACCAAAGAAGATCCCCCAGAGGATATGGAAAAATTCTTGGCTGAAAAAAAAGCAAGCAAGGGTTTAGTAAATGGAATAAAGGAGATAACGGAGAATATTATTCACATGCCAAAAACCATGGCCAAATTAGGCGTGGTTCAGTTTTTTAGTTGGTTTGCCTTTTTTACCATGTGGAGTTTGGCTACTCCCGCATTAACGGAACATGTTTATCAATCTCCAAAACCAGAAAGTATTGTTTTTGAAAATTCGAGTGAGGCAGAAATAGCCGCTTATTCTCTTGCCGACAAAAAATACAATGACGCAGCAGATGGCGTAGGTTCTAAAATGGGATTATATGGATTATCTTCCATGGCATTTGCCCTGCTTCTTACCTTTTATACCGCCAAAAAGCGAATCAACAGAAAGTTTGTACACATGCTTTCTTTAATCTTAGGCGGACTTGGCTTTATAAGCATGTATTTTTTAAAAGATCCTAGTTATTTGGCTTGGTCTTTTGTTTTAATAGGAATTTCTTGGGGTTCTATTTTATCCATGCCTTATGCTATGTTATCCAGTTCTATAGACCCTAAAAAGATGGGTGTTTTTATGGGCTTGTTTAATATGTTTATTGTTTTACCACAGATAATTGCCTCGCTAGGTGGACTTACATTTTTATATAAATCCATTTTTGGAGAAGAGGTAATTAATGCCATGCTTCTTGCCGGTTGTTCCTTAATTCTAGCAGGGCTTTCCAATTTTCTTATCACTAATAAAAATGCGATAACTTATCAGGAAAATAAGCCTTAAAACCTATTTCATTAATTTATAAATAGAAATAGAAAGCGGTTGAACTTCTAATTCAGTAGATTCAAAAACTTCCTTAGTCAAAACATTTTCTCCCTTAGAACCGATTGGCCATAATTCTTGAAAACGATTGAGATTAAGGGTTTTGGTTTCTTCCTTTTCGCTTGTATTTACTACCACCATAATTACTTCCTTTTTATGGTGACGGAAATAAACATAAATGCCATTTTCTGGAACAAAATGCGTCATTTCCCCCTTGGTAATCGCTTCAGAATTTGCACGCCATTTTAAAAGATTAGCAATATAATCGTGGATTAAATTCTCTTTTGCATTTCTTCCCTCTTGGGTGAACTTATTGATCTGGTCATCAGGCCATCCTCCTGCAAAGTCTTCTCTAATCAGTCCATGATTTTCCACGCCACGCATTAAAACTTCCGTACCATACTATAAACAGTGAATTCCTCTAATGGTAAAAAGCATTCCCAAAGCAGTTTGCATTTTTTGAATATCCCCATTTAAATGGCCAAAAATCCGAGCCAAATCATGATTGTCTAAAAAAGTGACATGGTTTTCTGGTTTTTGATATAGGTAATCCGCTGCCAGTCTGTAATAAACTTTGGCAATTCCTTCGGTCCAACCTTGTTCTCTTACCAAGGATTCTTGAATGGCAAATGCCAATTGAAAATCCGTAACAGCGTCCATATTGGATTTTATCTTATTAAAAGGATTTCCTTCCACAAAATAGCTCTGTATTTCTGGACCATGAACCCATGTTTCCCCAAAAATGAAAAATTCTGGATATTCCTTTTTTACCCTAGCTGCCAATTCCCCCATAAATTTTTGATCCGGGTAAGTATAGGTGTCAATTCTAAAAGCATCAACACCAAATTCCTCTATCCACCAAATACTATTTTGAATAAGAAACTCTGCAACCGGTTCATAAGTTTGATTTAAATCAGGCATTGAGGCCACAAACCATCCATCTTTAAATTTTTTAGAATCGGCTTTGGAACTGTGAGGATCAAATAAGGTTGCTGCTCTGTAATTGGTTTGAAGATACCCATCATCATAACTTTCATGAAAATTGAAAAAATTAGAATCCGGTAAATCTTGGAAAAAATGATGTTCGGTTCCCACATGGTTGTAAACCATATCCATTACCATGGTCATTTCTCTTTTATGTAGTTCCTCCACTAAAGTTTTATACAATTCATTGCTTCCAAATCTTGGATCTATGGAATAATTGTCGGTAATGGCATAGCCATGGTAGGAAGCTTCTGGCATATCGTTAGTAAGCAAGGGGCAGATCCAGAGTGAATTCATTCCTAAATTTTGAATATAATCCAGGTGATTTAGTATTCCTTGAATATCACCTCCATGCCTTCCATAAATAGAATCACGGCTGTAAACTTTTTCCTTTAATTTTTTAGGGTGATCATTTTTCGAATCTCCATTTGCAAAACGATCTGGACTTATTAAATACATTACATCGCTTTGATCCAAACTTCTTCGATTTCTTTTTCTTCTAGTTTTAAATAAATAATCGACTTTATATTTTCCAAACTTCATCTTCAAAATAGAGTCCTCACTATTGGAATTGATTAGGAGTTTAATAAAATAGTATTTGGGGTTCGCCGCTTTTTTTATTTCAATTATTTGAGCCACCTCTCCAGAAAAGGAAGGTTTCTTTTGGTTTGATTTTTCTGTTTTTACAATTAAACTAAGCGTGTCATTTGCCATTCCCTTCCACCAAAAAGGCGGAAAAACCTCAACTTGAGCATTTAAAAAACCAGTGCAGGAAAAAAATAAAACCAAGCTTAAAGTGTAGTTTTTACACCTATTCGAAACAAATACCATTAGATCAGGGTTTTAATTGATAAATATTAGTTAAACTTTATTTAATGAACAATTATTTTTTCTAAATTGCACCTTATTGTAATATATACACTAAGTAAACAAATTCTAAATTTAAACCATACAATTATGAAGAAAATTTATTCTCTAATGATTGCCCTACTAAGTACCGGTGCTATGATGGCCCAACACAATGTTACTTTTAGGGTAGATTTGGGAACAACTCCAGCAAACGCAAACGGCGTTCATGTAGCGGGTGATTTCCAAATGGCTGCAGGTGCCGCAGGAAATTGGGATCCAGCTGCCACGGCTCTTACTAATGTTTCAGGTAGCATTTATGAAGTGCAGGTTACCATTCCAGCAGGGGTTTACCAATATAAGTTTATAAACGATAATGACTGGCCAGGTGTAGAATCTGTTCCAGCAACTGTTCAAGTTGATTTAGGAAATGGTAACGATAATAGATGGTTTAATGTAATGGGTGATACAGTACTTTCTGCAGTAATGTTTAGTGGTGCAGCTCCAACAGGAATGCATGCCTTAACTACCAGAGTAGATTTATCTTTAGAAGCATCTGTGGATGATACAGTAAGTGTTGCTGGTAGTTTTTTAACACCAAGCTGGTCTCCTGGTTCAGTACAAATGACGGACTTAGGCGGGGATAGCATCTATACGCATATTGCTTATGTTGCTCCTGGAACTATGGCAGAATGGAAATTTATTAATGGAACGGATTGGGCTTTTGCAGAATCTGTACCTAGTGGATGTGCAGTGAATGGTAATAGAGGTATGACCGTAAATAGCGATACTGTATATACAGGAGCTACTATTTGTTTCGGACAATGTGCTTCTTGTTTTATTCCTGATACTGGAAATGTTACCATTAATGTAGATATGTCAAACGTTTGTGGTTGGACATCTGATTCTGTAGATTTTGCTGGCCCATACAATGGCTGGGGAGGCGGAGATTTCCTAACAGATCCTGATGGAGATGGAGTATATTCCGTTACAGTAAGAGTTGCTGGACCAGAATTTAAATACAAGGCAAGATCCATTCAAAATGGTCAAACCAGCTGGGAAGGTGGAGCAGATAAAATTGTAAATTTTGTTGGTGATACTGTGGTTACTGTTCGTTGTTTCGGTGCAGATGTTTCTGGAGCTTGTTCTCCAAAACCAGCTCCTGGTGATATTACTTTTCAAGTAGATGTAAGCACATTCCCAAATCAAGCGGATTTAAATGACATCTATATTATTGGTGATTTCACAAACCCACAATGGCAAAGCGGAAAAATTTTAATGTCCCCAGTTGCAGGAATGCCTGGTGTTTTTGAAACGACTGTAAATGATATTTGTCCAGGAAAAATTTCCTATAAATTCATGAATGTAAAAACTGATGCTACTGAACAAGAAGAAGGTTTCGTAGGATTAGTAGACTCTTCTTGTACTGAACCTAGTGGAACTGGAAGTCTTAACAGATTCTTTGTCCGTCCTGATGCAATGGCTCATACTCTTGCCAACAAATGGGATAGATGTGAGTCTATTATTGGTTTAGAAGAGCAATTTTCTCAAACTCTAATAGATGTGTATCCAAACCCATTTACTGGAAGTACAACAGTAAGTTTGGATGAAAATGAAAGCTTTACAATTTCTTTAAGAGATTTAACTGGTAAAGTACTTTACAGTGCTGAAGCTAGCGGAAATCATACACTTAGCTCAGAAAATATTACTTCTGGTGTTTACCTTTTAACGGTTACAAACGATAAGGGAGAAACAAATGTCAATAAGGTGATTGTGCAGTAAATAGTATTGCAATCATTCGAAATCAAAAGCCACTTCTTATGGAAGTGGCTTTTTTTATGGCTTAAACTGGAATAAATCCAGTTTTTCATTTGTTGAGTTTTGTCAATCAAAACACCCTAGCCTGCAAGTTAAAATCACTTATTATCTTTTGTTAATTTTTCTTTGTTAGGAGGTCTTTAGGTTTGCTAAAACAAAAGTATTATTATGAAAAGATTCATTCTTCTTACTTCTATTTCATTTTTTGGGTTTATCCACGCTCACGCTCAAATAACCTATTATGCTACAGACTTTTTGCAAGTAAATGACAGCATGTTGTTTAGCGAAAATACCCTGGGATTAAATAGTTTTAATTTTGACACAACTGGAGCAAATATATTTTGGGATTATTCCAACCTAAATCACCAAACCCAAACTACCAAAACCTTTTTTAACCCCGATAATTCTGGATACAAAAATCCCTGGTGTTTGTCAAAAGCCTATGTTTTGAATTGCAATACAAATTTTCAAAACCTCACGAATTTGGCCATTAATGAATTGGATTCCATTTCTCTTGGACAAATTAGCTTGGAAAACCGCGTTTCTCACCAACGACTGAATGGTAATGTCTTGAAAAACAATATGATTGGCCTTAGCGCTACTATTTCCGGTACTGCAATCCCCTTCACCTTTGAGTTTGAAGACCAAGACAGTATTTATCAATTTCCAATTCAATTTAATGGCTCGGATAGCTCAACCAGTCGGTTGATTCTTGATCTCTTTCCAGCACCAATAATTCAGGCAAAAAATTCCAAAAGAGTAAATATTGTGGATGGCTGGGGATCCCTACAAACTCCTTTTGGGACTTTTACCAACGTCCTTAAAATGAAAACAACCATAGAAAGATGGGATACGCTTTACCTTGACACTATTATAATACCTAGCCATATAACAGAGGTGGAATATAAATGGTGGGATGCTGCTTCTGGACTTCCCGTTTTGCAAGCCAAGGGAAATATTATTGCCAATATTGTAACCATAACTAAGGTGAGTTATTTAGATTCAATAAGATGCATTGCCCCTCAATCATTTTTCAGTTATTTTCCCCTATTTCCAATTTTAGACAGTGCCAGTAAAACTGTTCAAGTTCAATTTAACAATCTAAGCACAAATGCAGACTCCGTAATTTGGGATTTGGGAGATGGTTCGATAACTCATAGTTATTCACCCAACCATATATATTCTTGTTCTGGCACAAAAAACATTCAACTCATTTCTTTTACTCAATGTAATTCTGGTTGGCAATCCGATACTTTTAGTTTTCCTCTTTTAATATCGGACACAACATCCATTGTTTCTCCTGATACCACAATAATTAATTTCTGTTCAAACGATAGTGTTTTAATTAATGGTAAATATGAAAACCAAAGTGGGTTTTACGCGGAAATATTAAGTACCACATCAGGATGCGACAGCTTGCTAATTATTTCATTAATTGAAACAATTATAGATACCAGCTTACAAATTAATTCAAGTACAATTACGGCAAATATGTCAAATGCAACCTATCAATGGTTAGATTGTAATAATTCAAGGGGTCGGGTTTTGGGAGCTACGGGCCAATCCTACACTCCTAATTTTAGCGGATCCTTTGCTGTTAAAATAAGTTATAACGGCTGTGTTGACACTTCTTCTTGTGAGTCAGTTTCTTTGGCTGGAATGGGAATGGAAGATATATCTAAAAGTTTAAAACTAGCTGTTTACCCAAACCCCGGAAAAGACCGTATTCAAATTGATACCCAAAGAGGTTTGGTTCTTAACTATAAAGTTTATTCGCTAATAGGGGAAGAGTTAATAAGCACCACATCCTCACAAATTGATATTGGCATCCTTCCCCCAGGAACCTACCTGATCTGTGGTCGAAACACAGATGGGGTTTTCGTTCAAAACACTTTTGTTAAGATCCCTTAATACCTAGGCTGTTCACTTTAGCTTAGCCCCATTTTTAATCTGCTGAATGGATTATTAATAATAAAAAGCTCTTCAATTTAGAAGGGCTTTTTAACACTCCGTCAAATACCGATAGGTATTTGGTTAAGGTTTTTTTGTACATTTGAAAAAGCGCATGGAAAAAACCGCAGATTTCATTCTAGAAAAAGTAGCACCTCTTTTTAATCGTCAAGGTTATGTGGGTACTACATTAAGGGACCTTACCGAGGCTACCAAAATGACCAAGGGTGCTATTTATTGCAATTTTGAAAATAAGGAAGACCTCGCTATTAAGGCCTTTAAACTCAATTTCAAAAAAGCCATAGAGCCTTTAGAAGCGGCTATTAGCAAAGGAGAAACTAGCCTAGCCAAATTGAGAGCCCTTACAGATTATTACCGAAATTACTATGATTTTGCAAGCGGAAGAGGCGGCTGTCCAGTATTAAACGTTACCATCGATGCCCAACATATAAATTCCAAACTTTTTGAATTGGCCAAACAAAAAAGCGAACGTTTGGTTTTAGGAATTGAAATGATAATCCGCAATGGACAAAAAGTTAATGAAATTAAAGAGGACATTAAGCCGAAGGTATATGCCCAAAATATTTACTCCATGATTGAAGGTAGTCTATTTCTGGCCTTCACATTTAAAAAGGATACCTATGTTCTAAATATCCTGGATCATGTGGATCATTTAATAGAAAACGATTTAAAAAAATAAAAAAATTTACCCAAACAAATACCGATCGGTATGTATAAAAATCAATTATGAAAAAAACACTTTCAAGTTTCAGCAAAATAAGGTTTCAAGATTGTGATCCCTTTAACCACCTCAACAATTCAAAATATATTGACTACCTCATAAATGCCCGGGAGGATCAAATTTTGGAAGAATATAACTTAGATATGTTTGCCCATATCCGAAAGCATAATGCTGCTTGGGTTGTAACCTCCCACCAAATTTCCTATTTAAAACCTGCCTTAATAATGGAGGAAGTTTCCATTCAATCCCAGTTACTGCATTTTGGTGAAAGCAATATACTTGTAGAAATGAGAATGCTTGATAAAAAAGGGCTCAAATTAAAATCCGTGCTTTGGACCCAATTCACTTATTTCGATTTAAAAAGCCAAAAAAAGGCTTCACACCCAGAAGATTTAATGGGCCTATTTTCTTCAGTTTCCAATCCCATTGAACAAAAAACATTTACTGAAAGAACAGGCAGTTTAATTCTTCAAACCAAAGAAAAAGCACTTTAGGAATACCCTTAAAACAAAACAGCCACCCTAAATGGATGGCTGTTTTAAAATGTTAAGGCAAATTATTAACAGAACTCATTAAAAGCTTCCGTTAAATTCTCTGCAATCATTTCAGCTGCTCTTCCTTCAATATGGTGTCTTTCAATCATGTGAACTAATTCGCCATTTTTGAATAAAGCCATTGAGGGAGAGGAAGGTGGAAATGGAGCCATCATAGACCTTGCTTGATTTACCGCTTCTACATCATTACCAGCAAATGAAGTAATCATACGATCTGGCAATGCCGCATTATTTGCCGCCATTTTCACAGCAGGACGCGCATTGGATGCGGCACAACCGCAAACAGAATTGATGATTACCAAAGTGGTACCTTCTTGATTTATTTGATTTTGTACTTCTTCCGCAGTACGTGCTTCTTTTATTCCTACAGAAGTAAGATCAGCTCTCATTGGAGCAATTAAGTCTTCCGGATACATAATTAAATTTTTTACAAAGGTAAGTTTTGACCATATCCAATGTATCAAAAGACTTGATGATTCGGTATTTTAAAACTATTAAAAATAAGAAGTCAGACTGGCAGCTAAATCTAGGGCCTCCTTTTCTTAAAAAACTCCCTCAACAAGTCCGCACTTTCCCTTTCCATAGGCCCTTGAACAAGCTTTGTTTTAGGATGTAAACTTCCTCCATGCTCCAAAAAACCCCTTTTTAAATCAGCCGCAGCATAAACCACTTTAGAAACTTGACTCCAAAATAAAGCCCCGGCACACATAGGACAAGGCTCTAAGGTTACATACAAAGTGCAGTCGCGTAAATATTTAGATCCCAAATAGCCACTTGCTGCAGTAATAGCCAGCATTTCTGCATGAGCAGTAACATCCGTAAGTTTTTCGGTTTGATTATATCCTCTACCAATAATCCGATTTCGGCTTACCAAAACAGCACCAACAGGAATTTCATCTTCCTCAAAAGCTTTTAATGCCTCAGCATAGGCTTGGCGCATAAAATGTTGATCTGAAAAAATATCTATTTCCAAAGTAGAATTTATTGTAGCAAAGATAGCTATGCCCTTAATACTTTGTAATTTCGCAAGCTAAATTTATTGAGATGTATCGCAGTCATAATTGTGGGGAGCTAAACCTTAAAAATATTGGACAAAATATTCAGCTAAGTGGTTGGGTTCAAAGGGTAAGGAATTTGGGAGGAATGAGTTTTATCGATTTACGCGATCGTTATGGAATTACCCAATTGGCTTTTAATGAAGAATGGAGCGCAGAACTTGTAGATTCTGCTCGTAAATGTGGCCGCGAATATGTGATACAAATTGAAGGTGAAGTAATTGAAAGAAGCAGCAAAAACGCAGCTCTTGCCACCGGAGAAATTGAAATTAAGGTAAGCGATCTAAAAGTATTAAATGCTGCCAAAACACCTCCTTTTACCATTGAAGATGAAACGGATGGTGGCGAAGAGTTAAGGATGAAATACCGCTATTTAGACCTTCGAAGAACTCCCGTTAGAAATAATCTATTATTAAGAAACAGAGTAAACCTTGAAGTAAGAAATTACCTAAGCAAAGAAGGTTTTATTGATGTAGAAACGCCTTTCTTAATAAAATCCACCCCTGAAGGTGCAAGAGATTTTGTAGTTCCATCCAGAATGAATGAAGGTCAGTTTTACGCCCTTCCTCAATCTCCACAAACCTTTAAGCAATTGCTAATGATTTCTGGAATTGATAAATATTTCCAGATTGTAAAATGCTTTAGAGATGAGGATTTAAGAGCCGATAGACAACCCGAATTTACGCAGATAGATTGCGAAATGTCCTTCGTAGAAAGAGAAGACATCCTCAATACTTTTGAAGGTCTTTTAAAGCATCTACTAAAAACGGTGGTGAATGTTGACATAGAAAACATTCCAAGAATGACCTATGACGAAGCCATGGAAACCTATGGTAGCGACAAACCAGATATTCGTTTCGGCATGACCTTTAACGAGCTCAATGAATTAACTCAAAACATGGGATTTGGGATTTTTGATAATGCAGAATTGGTTGTAGGAATAAATGTGGAAGGATGCGCAAATTATAGTCGCAAGCAATTGGATGCTTTGGTGAATTTCGTAAAAAAACCACAAGTTGGAGCTACTGGATTAATATGGTGCAAATACAATGAAGATGGTAGTTTAAAATCTTCTGTAGACAAATTTTACAGCCAGGAAAACACCAAGGCTTGGGCCGATAAAATGGGAGCCAAGCCCGGCGATTTGATGTTAATAATGGCTGGAGGAAAGGATAAAACAAGAAAAGCTTTAAATGATTTAAGACTTCATTTGGCGGAAGAATTGGGATTGAGAGATCCAAAGGTTTTTGCTCCGCTGTGGGTTTTGGATTTTCCTTTATTGGAATGGGATGAAGAGGGGAATAGATGGCATGCCATGCACCACCCATTTACTTCTCCTTACCCAAAAGACCTTGCTTTAATAGACACGGATCCTGGTGGAATTAGAGCCAATGCTTATGATTTGGTTTTAAATGGAAATGAAATTGGTGGCGGATCCATCCGTATCCACGATAAGGAATTGCAGAAGAAAATGTTTACCCTACTTGGTTTTAGTGATGAAGAAGCTAAAAAACAATTCGGGTTTTTAATGGATGCTTTTGAATATGGCGCCCCTCCACATGGTGGTGTTGCCTTTGGTTTTGATCGATTAGTGGCCCTTTTAGGAGGAAAAGAAAGTATACGTGATTTTATCGCCTTTCCAAAAAACAACTCAGGAAGAGATTTAATGATTGATGCTCCATCCACCATCAGTAATGAACAATTAATTGAACTAGCATTAGAATCTACGGCCAACGAAAATGCCTAAAAAACCAAACAGCCCATTAGGGAAGTTTTTAATTTGGAAATCCCGCCACATTTCACAAAGGCAGTTTATCCTTATCCTAAGTATTGTTGTTGGTTTTATTACCGGTTTGGTTGCTGTTACCCTTAAAAACCTTACCCACTATATACAGCACCTCGTTTCATCCACCCATTCTTCGGATTACAATCCTTATTATTTTGCTTTTCCCATTATTGGGATTTTAATTACTCTTTTCATAAAAAGACTCATTAATAAACCTGTTGGAGAAGGTGTACCCACAGTTTTACATTCTATTTCCAAAAGGAATGGGATACTTAAACCCTATAAAATGTTCGGGTCTTTTGCCACCAGTATTTTTACCGTTGGCTTTGGTGGTTCGGTAGGATTGGAAGGTCCATCAGTAAGCACGGGTTCGGCCATTGGTTCCAACCTGGGTAGGTTAATGCATATTAATTTTAAGTCGAGGATCGTATTAATGTCCTGCGCCTCCGCTGCGGCAATTGCATCCATTTTTAATGCCCCTATTGCGGCCATTATTTTTACCATAGAAATATTCAGTTTAGATCTCACCTTTGGGTCTTTAATACCTCTTTTGCTGGCCTCTGTTTCTGGTGCCGTTACCTCCATGTTTATTCAAGGAAACGATTATTTGTTTCACTTCAAATACATTTCTCCCTTCGAAATCCAAGACCTTCCTTTTTATATTATGCTCGGGGTTTTATGTGCTTTTGTGTCATTGTATTTTAATAAGATTTACCTCTATTTCGATACCTTTTTTGCCAAAATGAAAAACAATTATTCCAGGGTTCTCATTGGTGGTGGCTTCCTTGGATTAATCATATTTCTAATCCCTCCTTTATACGGTGAAGGATATGAAACCATAAATAATCTCCTAAATGGCGATTTGGATTCCGTTATTGAAAACAGCCTTTTTTATGAATATGCCACCAGTGAATATTTAATTTTAATCCTGCTAATTGGATTGGTGATTTTCAAGGTTTTTGCTACAACTTTTACAATAGGTGCAGGAGGAGTTGGTGGTGTTTTTGCCCCTTCCCTTTTCATCGGGGCCTCCTTTGGTTTTGTGTTTTCGAAATTTATTAATGAAACTAATATTGTAGATCTTTCTACGGCAAATTATACTTTGGTAGGCATGGCAGGTTTAATGGCGGGGGTACTCCACGCACCACTTACAGCCATTTTTATGATAGCCGAAATTACAGGCGGCTACGAACTATTTGTTCCTTTGATGATCGTTTCTGCGATTTCCTTTTTAGTAACTCGGAAATTTATGCCCCACTCTATTTACACCCTACAACTTGCAAAAAGAGGAGAGCTTATTACCCATAATAAGGACCAAGCGATTCTTACTCTATTAAAAATTGACTCCGTTATTGAAACTGATTTTAGCAGTATTAATGCCGAAATGACTCTTGGCGAATTGGTGACAGTAGTTGCAAAAAGCAAACGAAATTTATTCCCGGTTTTAAATGAGGATAATATTTTAGTAGGAATCCTCACCCTCGATAATTTCCGAAATATTATGTTCGATCAAAGTCTGTACGAAACCACATTTGTATCAGACTTAATGACCAACCCTCCAGGTTTTATCAATAAATCTGAAAATATGAGTACGGTTATGCAAAAATTCCAATCTACAGGAGCTTGGAATTTACCCGTTGTGGAGAAAGGAGTTTATGTTGGTTTTGTATCAAAATCAAAACTCTTCTCTGTCTACAGACGAAAGCTGATAGAGTTTTCAGAGTAATTCCAAACCTTAACCATCACTATTGCGTTACTAACATAAGCTGGTCTTTTATACGACAGTTAAAGAAGTTATTCTTTAAGTATATTTAGCCCCCCTAAAATTCTGCTATTTGTCCAAATTAACTTTTGGATGGGGAAACTTATTGTTAATTAAACAACTATATGAAATATCTTTTATCATTTAGCCTGGTGGCCTTTGTTTTCAGTTCTGGAAATGCTCAAAATGCGGATTGGATTGACCAAATGCAAGACCCCAGTGTAAATTTCTATACGGTTCAACAAAGTTTTGAAGACGCGTGGGACCAAAAAGAATATGAAAAAGGAAAAGGCTGGAAGCAGTATAAAAGATGGGAAAATTTTATGGCGCAACGAGTTTTTCCAGATGGAGAAAGACCAAATCCTTCCACATTAGCTCTTACTTTTAATTCGGTTCAACAAGCACAAAGCGCTGGTAATAATGGTAGCTGGAAACCTCTAGGTCCTTATAATGGTAGTTCCATGGGAGGAATTGGGCGAATTAACAGGGTAACTTTTGATCCAAACAACTCACAAATCGTATGGGCAGGAGCTGCCGCTGGTGGTCTTTGGAAAAGTGTAGACGCTGGATCTTCTTGGACAACAAACACAGATCTTTTACCCAACCTTGGGGTTTCAGATATCGCAATTGATCCTACAAATTCTCAAATAATGTATTTGGCGACTGGAGATAAAGACGGAGGAGATACCTATAGTTATGGTATTTTAAAATCTACCGATGGCGGCCAAACTTGGAATACAACAGGATTATCCTATAATATTAGCCAGTTAATTAGGATTAGTGATATTTATATAAATCCAAGCAACACCAATATAATTATTGCATCTACCCGCCAAGGAATTTACAGAAGCACAGATGCTGCAGCAAGTTTTACACAGGTACAATCCGGTGTTTTTAATCTTATAGAACAAAAACCAGGCGACCCAAATATTCTTTATAATTCTACTATAATTAATGCAAGTTCCGACATCTGGAAAAGCGTAAATAATGGTATTACTTGGACACAAATAAGCAGTCCAAACCTACCAACTTCCGGAATGAGAAGAATAGAATTGGCTGTTACCCCCGATGATCCGGACTATGTTTATGCCTTAGCAGGTAATTCAAGTAATGGTTTTGAAGGAATTTATAGATCTACAAACTCTGGGCTTACTTGGACAAAAAGAAGTTCAGCTTCTACTCCAAACTTAATGGGTTGGAGATCCTCAGGGAACGATAGTGGTGGACAAGCTTGGTATGATTTGGCATTTGCTGTTTCACCAACTGATAAGGACCTACTTTATACAGGAGGTGTAAATATTTGGAGATCTACAAACGGAGGAAGTGCTTGGAGTATTTCGGCGCATTGGACAGGTGCAGGAAGTGCAGCTTTTGTGCATGCAGATATTCACCATTTAACTTTTAATACAGATGGAAGGTTGTATGCGGGAACCGATGGTGGAGTTTATAGAAGACCAACATCAAATAATAGTTGGGTTGCCTTAAATGACGGTATGAATATCACCCAATACTACAGAATTTCTTCTGATGGAATTGACACAACATTAATTATCGCTGGAGCCCAAGACAATGGAACTCATCAATTGGATAATGGGTCTTGGGATAATATTTTAGGGGGTGATGGAATGGATTGCGCTGTGGACCCAAAAAATCCTAATATAGTGTATGCTTCCTCCCAATATGGAAACTTTAGAAAATCCAACAACCGAGGAAATTCCTTTAACGCCAACTTTGGATTATCGAATAATGTTAGAGGCACAGGAGCTTGGGTTACCCCAATCCGCATAGATCCCATCCACCCGGATACTTTATATATTGGTTACTCTACAGTTTACCGTTCCTTTAATGCTGGAAATTCTTTTACTGCTGTAGGAAGTGGATATAATGGTGGTGATATTGATCAGATTGCTATTTCACCAACCAGCACCAATGTAATCTATATTGCCGAAGGAAATAGCTTGTATAGAAGTGATAATTATGCTGGTAATTTTATTAACCTTTCTATCCCTAGTAGCAGAACTATTACGCAGATTGCTGTTGCCCATGATGACCCAATGCACGTATACATTACCCGGAGTGGATATAGTAATGGCCAGAAAGTATACGAGTCTTTCGATGGAGGATCAAACTGGAGAAATATTTCCTTGAACCTCCCAAACATTCCGGCCAACTGTATTGTTCCTGAAAAAAGCAAAGCAAACGGTCTTTATGTAGGAACAGATTTAGGTGTTTTCTATAAAGATGATAATACGGATTCTTGGATCCCTTTTAATGTTGATCTTCCAAATGTTATTGTTAGAGATTTAGAAATCAATTATGTTGATCGAAAATTAAAAGCAGGAACTTATGGGCGAGGTGTTTGGCAGTCACCACTTTACACAGATATTTCCGCACCCTTGGCAGATTTTACCATTCCAACCGCTGTTTGTGATGGAGATTCAATAAGCCTTTTGGAAAACACCTTTTACGGTGCTACTTCTTGGACTTGGAACATCAGCCCAGCTGGTTTTGTCTTTGTAAATGGTACAAATGCAAATTCTCCAAATCCTCAAATAACATTTACCCAATCTGGAATATTTAACGTGGAGCTTACCGTGAGTAATACACATGGTTCCGACACTAAAAGTATAATATCAGCCATAGCGGTAGGTGGATTTCCCCTTCCTTTTTCTGAAGATTTTGAAGCCCTAAACAGTATGGATAAATGGGATATTGGCGATCCGTCCAATAACAATTGGAAAAGAGAGTCTGTTTCGGGAAATAATCCTGGCAACAATGCCGCTCGAGCCTTTCTGTTCAATAACCCATCTATAAGCTATTCCTTAATCACTCCGAACTTAGATTTTAGAAATCACGATTCCATCAAACTTTCTTATGATTATGCCTATAGCGGAAGGGTTATTAATAATGATGATAGCTTAAAAATTTATATTGCCACTAACTGTTCGGATAATTGGGTGCTTCTTCAGTCTCATGGTGAGGATGGTACAAATAATTTCAGCACTCAAAATGTTACCAATTTTATCTTTTCTCCAAGCACTTCTGCAGATTGGTGTGGGAATCCCGGTTTTGGAGATTGCGGTTTTATTGACCTTATGGCTTACGATAATATGGAAGGGGTAAGACTAAAGTTTGAAGCGGTAAGTTCTGGAGGAAATAATTTATTCTTGGATAATATTCAAATTACCGGTGTGGCAAATACAGCTCCCGATGCAGGCTTTAGCGCGCCGCAATTACTATGTGCACAAGACACCCTTACTTTTCAAGATCAATCTTACGGTTCACCGACTTCTTTTGAATGGTCATTCCCTGGTGGACAACCATCTACTTCAACAGATAAAAACCCAAGGGTGGTTTATACTGCTGCAGGCACCTACGATGTTGCCTTAAAAGTAAATGGCACTTTGGGGTCGGATTCTATTATGAAATTATCCTATATCCAAATTGATCCAGCGGATTCAGTGAGTATTAGCCTAACTGCAAATGCCGCCACATTATGTAAAAATGATACGTTTGTAGTTAGCATTAATGCCACAAATCAAGGCTTAAACCCAATTATCGATTGGTATGTAAATGGAAGTATATTCTCATCAAATTCCACAAGCACCTACTCTTTTATTGGTTTAAACGACGGGGATGAAATTTATGCTACTATTGCTTCTAGCATGGATTGTGCCTTCCCAAGCTTGGCTTATTCTGATACCCTAACGCTAAGTTTATTTCCAGCTGTTTCTGTTCAAATTAACCCAACAGGGGATTTATGTATTACGGATCCAGCAGTAAACTTATCGGGAATTCCAGCTGGTGGAACCTTTAGCGGTTTCGGTGTTAATGGCGCTACTTTCGATCCGCTTGTTGCGGGAGTAGGAAACCATACGGTTCAATATGAATATACAGATCAAAACGGCTGTACTTTTTCAGATCAAACCACAATTGCTGTAGATGTTCCTTTGAGCGTAAGTATCGATCCTATTCCTGATGTTTGTGAAGGAAGGAGTCTCTTCTACCTAAACTTTGCCACACCGGCAGGTGGAGATTTTTCTGGACCTGGGGTAACTCAAAACTTCTTTTTTGCAGATTCGGCGGGTGTTGGAACCCATACCATTTACTATAGTTACCAAGCAGGAAACTGTAGTCCGGCAATAGATAGCACCACCATAACAGTGGCTCCCTACCCTATTCAGCCTTCAATTGCCTATCAAGGCTCAAATCTGGTTTGTTCCCAAAATGCTTTTAGCTATCAATGGTTGCGAAATGGGGCTACCATTTCTGGTGCAAACGCCATCACTTATACACCTACAAATTCTGGCAGCTATTCCGTAGAAATTAGCAACCAAGAAGGTTGTACTATAGAATCAGATGATTTTGAGTTTAATATTGGGCTGGATGAATACAACAATGCCATAGCTTTTGATCTTTATCCAAACCCTGCAAACAAGGAAATTACTGTGGAATTAGAAACCCAAAGTGCTCCGAAAGCAGATCTAATAATTAGTAACTCTATTGGTCAGATGATAATGAAATTGGAGCTAGACCAGCACAATCATATTGTTAAAAAGGTTGATGTTTCCAACTTACCTGGAGGCTCTTATATTATTTCTATTAAAGGAGATAATATCAATATTTCCAAGAAACTATTGATTCAATAAGAATAAAAATATTTCAAAAGAAGCAGCCCTGATCTCCATTTAAGATCGGGGCTGTTTTGCTTTAAATGCATTCTTTTATTTATCAATATATTTGAAACTGTATGAAGATTTTATATGCCTTAATGGTTTTGGGTTTGATGTCCTGTCATTCTCAAAAGAAATTAACCGAAAAACCACTCCAAGCTGAGAATGCCTTTTTTCAGAAATACCTGCCTGGTGATGGTGGTGGAAAAGGAATTCAATTTTTTATAGAATTAGCCGCCCATCCAGAAAATTTAAAGATTACAAATTTTAGTGTTAACGACACCAAAATTCCATTCAAGCTCATTGGCTTCAAAGACGGAAAAAAGTTAGAAGCCTTATGTTTCTATGAAAATCCGGAACGCAATCCCCAGTCCAAAAACACAATTGAAGAATTTGAAAAAGCTCCAATTTTTAGAGCCAAATCCTATACTGCTATTATAGAATATCAAATGGGAGAAATTTCTGACAGCATTCATATCCAAAACTTTACTGAGTTGGAAATCCAAATGTACCCCTAGTTTATGAAAAAAATTATAGCCATTGCCCTATTGGGATTATTCCTCCTTCCCTTTTCAAATACGGAAATTGATCAGCGTAAAGAATATGGTGATTTTTTAAATAATCATCCATTTAACAAACACCATTATAATCCTTTGGAATTAAAAAAAATACCTAAAAAGGATAGACCAGATTTAGCTTGGGAACAAGATTTTATTATGACCATGGATCCAGCACTTGGCTATCCTACTCCTGAAAAATTAAAACCCATTTATGCACAAGTAAAGCAATCGTTAAACAAAGAAAATAAAACCGCAATACCTGGAAACAGCAACTATCCTTGGGTAGAAAGAGGTCCGAATAATGTAGGAGGAAGAACAAGGGCCATAATGTTTGACCCAAATGATGCCAGCAAGAAAAAAGTTTGGGCAGGAGGAGTTACAGGTGGACTGTGGTATAATAATGATATTACAGATCCCAATTCTCAATGGCAATCACAAAATGATTTTTGGGATAATATATCCATTACTGGGATTGTTTATGACCCAACAAATACCAATATCTTTTATGTAGGAACAGGAGAAGGATGGGGATCTAGCGTATCGGGCGGAAGAGGCGAAGGAGTATGGAAATCTACCGATGGAGGTGCTTCTTTTAGTCAACTTAGCGCAAGCAGCAATTTCTATTTTGTAAATGATTTAGCGGTTAGAGATGAAAATGGAACTGGTGTTTTGTACGTAGGATTAAGGGGTGTTTACTATGTTTCTAAAACTCATGGAACTGCGGATGAAGGGCTTCAAAGATCCGTAAATGGTGGAACGAGTTTTACCCAAGTATTACCAAATGTTCCTGGCCAAAATTTTAATTACGCTGTTGCTGATATTGATATTGCTGCAAATAATAAACTGTGGGTCGGTACCATTTATTCAGGAAACGGAGGATCTGATAGAGGGGGCGGCAGGATCCTTTCCAGTATTGATGGCACAACATGGTCTGTAGAATACAATAACACCAATGGCGAAAGAGTAAGGCTTGCAACCGCACCTTCCGATAGCGACTACGTTTATGCCATTATTGAAGAATTCAACGAAATTGGCAAAATTGTAAGAACCACAAATCAAGGGCAAACATGGACCAACCTAAACGAACCCAATGATGCAGATCCTGGAATTCCTTCTACAGATTTTTCTAGAGGTCAGGCATGGGTCCACCTTTCCTTGGCTGTAGACCCAAATGATGAAGATGTGGTTTATGCAGGTTCGGTAGATTTATTTAAAACACAAAACGGCGGAACCACTTGGGACCAACTTACGCATTGGTATGGGGGCTTCAATTATCCCTATGTTCATGCAGACCATCATATTGTAGCTTTTAAACCTGGTTCGTCTAATGAGGTATTATTTGGCTCTGATGGTGGTGTAGCTCGCTCTACCAATATCAACACCAATAATCCCACCTTCAGCGACAGAAATAATGGTTATAATATCACCCAATTTTATGCTGGAGCCATGCATCCCGATTCTGGGAAAAACTACTTTTTAGCAGGATCTCAAGATAATGGAACGCATAAGTTCAACAGTGCAGGAGTAAATGCTACGACTGAAGTTACAGGAGGTGATGGTGCCTATTGTTTTGTAGATCAAACGGATCCAGATTATCAGATTACGGCTTATGTTTACAATTCCTATTGGAGATCAACAGATGGGGGACAAAGCTTTCCTTCCCCTAGAATGCAAAGCGATTTTAATACAGGAAGATTTATAAACCCAGCCGACTATGACAGCAATTTGGATATTCTATATTCTGCACGAAACTCCAGCAGCATTAATAGAATTTCTAATGTTTCTTCCAACCCAACAGTTGACGATTTTACTGTAAGCGGATTGGGAAGTACGGCCTCTAATTTATTGGTAAGTCCATTTACCACCGCCTCTACAACCTTATTTGTGGGCACAGGAAATGGCAACCTATTTAAAATAACCAACGCAGATGCCAATGCATCTAGCACGAATATTGGATCCAACCAATTCCCAACAGGATATATATCTGGAATTGATTTAGGCGCTAGCGAACAAGAAATAATAGTCACCTTTTCCAATTATGGGGTAACCTCCGTTTGGTACACTTCAAATGGAGGTTCCACCTGGACTTCCAAAGAAGGAAATTTACCAGATATGCCGGTGAGATGGTGCTTGTTTAATCCTTTAAATACAGATCAAGTTTTATTGGCCACAGAAGTTGGAGTTTGGGCCACTGCCAATATTAATGCTTCAAATGTAGTTTGGACCCCTTCAGGAAATGGTTTAGCCAATGTTAGGGTAAATATGCTTCAGTACCGAGAATCAGATCACGAAGTTTTGGCGGTTACCTATGGAAGGGGGCTTTTTACAAGCGATGGTTTTACTGCCACTTTTCCACCAATCACTAAATTTTCCGCTAGTAAGGATGAGATTTGTTTTGGAGATACATTGGTCCTTTCAGATTCCAGTCGATTCCATCCAAATTCTTGGAATTGGACTATTAACCCAAATACAGTGAGTTTTGTTAATGGTACCAATAGCGGTTCTCAAAACCCAGAAATTGTTTTTAATGCATCTGGAAATTATGATGTCGTTTTGGCAAGTACTAACGCAAATGGTAGTGATCAGGACAGTTTGGTTGTGAGCGTGGACATTTTACCAAAACCAACTGTGAGCAGAATTTTAGACAGCTTGCATTGCAATGAAAATGGGTTTGCGTATCAATGGTTTAAAGGCGGCTTGGCTATTTCAGGAGAAACGAATCAAGATTATACCATGTTGACAAATGGAGATTATTCAGTAGAAATTAAGCAATTGAGTAGCTGCAGTAGAAGTTCGGATATTCTATCTTTTAATTCCATTGGATTGGCGGAGAATCCTAATGTTTTACATTTTAATGCCTACCCTGTTCCAGTAAAAACAGGCCTCACTATTGAATTGGATTTAAGAAAGGAAATGACCACAACCTTTCAAATTTTTAATGTTACAGGTAAACTGGTTCAACAAGGTTTTTTGAGCAATGAGAAAAGTATTAAAACCACTATTGATTGCTCGAAATTATCCTCTGGAGCTTATACCCTAAGGCTTATGAATGGAGAAACAGATTTAAAAAGACAGAGATTTTCTAAACTATAAGATTCTCCTATGCTTTTTTAGAGGGCAAAATCTTACTTTTGCATTTCATTAAATAATGGCTTTATGAAATTTGGTGTTGTAACCTTTCCGGGAAGTAATTGTGATCAGGATATGATCTATGTTTTGAAAGAAATTTTAAAACATGAGGTTGTGGAGCTTTGGCACAAGGACTCTGATTTACAAGGAGCTGAATTCATCATTTTGCCTGGAGGATTTTCCTACGGTGATTATCTAAGATCTGGGGCTATCGCACGTTTTTCTCCAATTATGGAAAAGGTAATTGACTTTGCCAATAATGGAGGTTTTGTAATGGGTATTTGCAATGGTTTTCAAGTACTTTGTGAAAGTGGGCTTTTGGAAGGTACATTACAACACAATACCAGTCATAAATTTATTTGTAAAAACGTTCATCTAAAGCCGGCCAATAAAAGCAATGCTTTAACAGCCGATCTTGAAGATAGAGCCTATAAAATCCCTATTGCTCATGGGGAAGGAAACTATTTTGCATCTCCAGAAACTTTAGCAAACCTTAAGGCAAACGAACAAATATTATTCTATTATTCCGATGAAAATGGAAATGTTAGCCTAGAAGCAAATCCCAATGGTTCCATTGAAAATATTGCAGGAATCACCAATAATGGGAAGAATGTTTTTGGAATGATGCCCCACCCAGAAAGAGCCGCAGATGAAAATTTAGGAAATACTGATGGTCGGGATCTTTTTGAAAGTCTTTTGAATAATATTAACTCCCTTGTTGGTTAAAAAAACCATCAAAGTCTACATTTCCCCCGCTGATAATTAGGGCAATTTTTTTCCCTTTGAAATAATTCTTGTTTTTAAGAATACAGGCCAAGGGAACCGCACTTGAAGGTTCAATAATTATTTTCATTCTTTCCCAAACCATTCGCATGGCTTCCTTTATTTCATCCTCTGTGCAGGTGAAAATATCCTTTACACCTTCCAATATATAAGTAAAGGTTAAATCCCCCAATGAAGTTTTTAATCCATCTGCAATGGTATTTGGGTTTTTTACTGGGATCAAGCGCTTTTCATTAAAACTCTGCCAAGCATCATTTGCATTTAAGGGCTCACAACCAAACACCTCCGTGCTTGGCGACAAATATTTACTAGCCAAGGCCGTTCCAGAAAGCAAACCACCTCCACCTACAGGTGCTAAAATACAATCGAGATTCTCCAGCTCCTTATATATTTCTACGGCTGCCGTAGCCTGACCAACAATTGTATTATGAAAGTTAAAAGGCGGAATAAATACGGCTCCTGTTTCCCTTTGAATTTCTTTTAAACCATCTTCCCTAGCCTCCAAAGTGGGGATGCATTCAATCACTATTGCTCCATAACCCTTAACCGCCTTCTTTTTTATTTCTGGCGCATTGGAAGGCATTATTACCCAACAGGGTATGGAAAGTTTGTTTGCAGCCCATGCTAAAGCTTGGCCATGGTTTCCACTGGAATGAGTGGCTACACCATTCTTTAATTGCTGTTCATTTAAATTTAAAATGGAATTTGTTGCTCCCCTTGCTTTAAAGGATCCTGTTTTTTGAAAATTCTCCGCTTTGAAATAAAGCTTCGCCCCTATCAAATCATTAAAATATTGAGATTCTAATATTGGCGTTTTGTGAATGTGAAAGGCAAGCTTATCTGCGGCTTCAAGAATTTCCTTTTTGCTAATCATAAATTGGAATGCTAATAATCTCACGAAAATAGTTCATTCCAATAGGCAAGGGAAAACAAAAATTAGGGAATTATATTTCGATGCTGTTGTTTGGTCCAGCTGGAAGAATTACAGGCTTTTGTCGTTTCACTTTTTTCTTTAGCTCCAATTTCAAATTGCAATCTATATTTTTTAGGGATTCAATATTTTTTGCGGAAAAACCTGGTTTTGTGATTTTCAATTTGAGCTCACCTTTGGTTTCACTTTCTTCTTCGTATTCCAACTCAAAGTTGCCGCTTTCATCTGTGGTAATGGTTTTAATCACCTCACCATCTTTTTCTAAAGTAATAACTGCGCCTTTGATTTTTTCACCAGATTCCATTTCCACCACACTTCCTTTGAATAGAGTTGGCGGTTCTTCTGCAAGGCTTTGAAAAGAAAAACAAAGCAAAATGCAAAGGCCTAATATGTGTAGCTTATTGGTCACGGTCTCTCAAATATAAAATCTTTTCTTTAAAAGGTGTCTGATAATCAAATATTTCCGACAAGATTTCTGTTAAAATATTCTTAAAGTTTATCAAATGTTCCCGATTTATAGTGGCTGATTTTTCAAAAACCAAGGGCATCGGCCATTCTTTTACATTTCTTAAACTTATAATACCGGGCTCAATTTCTATCAGGTGATTGTGTTTTTCCATATAAAGCCAGGCGTACATCATCAATTGAAAAGACTTGTTTTTTTCTTCGGGTTGCTTCAAATCTTCCCATTTATAAAATTTTAAATGTTTGGGATCTACACTCCCCGATTTATAATCCAAAACCCGAATACTTCCATTCGTTTTATCTATCCTATCCGCAATCCCTTTTAATTTTACCTTTTGTCCCTTCTCCAAATGCAATTCCACTTCTAGGCTTTCTTCCAATGACATGATTTCTACCTTAGTTCCCTCTTCCAAAATGGACTTTTCTTTTTTCAAGAAATTACTTAGCATTCCTGTGAGAGTTTCACGAACCAACAGGTTTTTTCCATGATGGATATTTTTCAATCCAAATTTTTGGAGTTTTTTTACAACATCCTCTCTTAGTTGGGCTTTGGTTTTTGAAAAGACTTCCAAATCAGGTGTTAATTCCGTAAGCGCTTTTCCTTCTTTGGAATAATATTCCTGTAATATCTCATGCAAAATTGTGCCTTGAGTATTATAAGCAATAACCTCTTCCAAGTCTTCCTTTTCATGAATCCCTAAAACCCTTTTGTAGTAAAATTTTAGGGGATCGTTGATGTAATCAATTAAAGCTGTGGCGGAAAGCCCTTTCTCTGCCAACTCCGCTAATTTCTTTTGAATGTCATCCGTTTTTTCGATGGATATTAACTTCTCTTCATCCATTTTTAAAACATTACTAATACCCTTTTTTACAAAATTAATATTGGGATTTTGTTTGCTTAATTCATGCTCTATTTGACTGATAAAACGACTGGGCTCACCCCCGCCCATTCCATTATTCTGCCCATTGTAAATAAGGCAAACATTTTCTGCTCTTTGAATTAATCGATAAAAGTGGTAGGCATAAATTCCGTCCTTATCCAAAAAGGTAGGAAGTCCGAATTTGAATTTAATATCGAAGGGAATAAGGCTGTTTTGGGATCTTCCTTGAGGCAGAACATCTTCATTTACTGTTGTTAAGATGATATTTTTAAAATCCAAGGTTCTTGTTTCCAGCATGCCCATTACTTGCAAGCCGCTGAGGGGTTCTCCCTGTAGATCTATCGTTTGTGAACTAAGCAAATCTTTATAGAATTGCTGGGCAGTTTTAAGGTCCAATACATAGTTGTATTTAGAAAACAGATCGGCCAATTCTTCAAATAATTTAAAAAAGCCATAGGCTATTCCCAGCTTTTCAGATTCCTCCTCTAAAAACGGCTTTAGATCTTCAATAAATTTCCCAAGCTGCTTACAAAACCCAGCAGGATTCTCTATAAAACTTTCAAATAGACTTTTTATATCTATATCAACCTGAATAGGAGCCCACTCTATTATTTCATCATAGGAAACAAAAATTTGGTTCTGTTTTCTAATTTCTTTTCTAATTTTTTCGAAATCACCATTTTCCTTTTCTATTCGTTTTAAAACGGGGTGGGAAAGTAAATCATCCCATTTTTGAAAGTGAAAGGATGCTCTTCCTTTGGAATCAAATCTGCCATTTATCTCGTGGGAAATATGCATATCCCAAAACAAGGAAAACAAACCTCCAATAGGTGCGTATTTCGCGGGCAACCCCATTGTAATGTTTAAGGCTGGGATTTCCTCGGCAATATTATTTAAAAAAGGATTTAGCAAATTCTCATCGGCCATTACCACTGCAATATCCTGCAAATTACTGTCCTGGTATTCGAGAACAGTGGCATTCGCAGCGATGGCCTGTAGACTATCACCTGCCACTGATTTAACCACAATATTTTTTGCTCCCTTAACTAATAGATTCTCAAAACCATTAAAATCCTCATTTTCCCGTAAACTTTTAATAAGCTTACTTTCTCTCAAAAATTTTCCCGCTTCGTGCACCTCATCATTAAAATAATATTGGTCTATATCCCAATAAAACTTTGCCAGTCCTTCCTCGTATAAAACTCTGAAAATCTGTTCTTCAGCATTATTTAGTGCGCTAAACCCTATAAAATAAAACTGATCGTAATTGGTTTTTAATTTGGGTATATATTCCGAAATATTGTCGGCCATTTCTCTATAAGCCAAACCTTGATACACCTTTCCTTCTTTTAAAAGAATGGTTTTGTAATTGGCATAAAATTGTGGAAGCTTTTCCCAAAATTTTAAATAATCACTAATCAGTTCGGAGTCGGTAGATTCCCCCGGGCTTAGATCCCAGGATTCTATTCTTTTTACATCGGATAAATAGGAGAAAATTTCATCTGGAGATATCAGGTATCTATCAATTTCATTAAAATCTCCTAATAAAGTTTGGGCCCATTTACTAAAATCGGAAAAGCTGTCTTTATTTTCAATTTCAAGTTGGGAATAGGCTTCAAAAAGTTTAAACACTAAACTGGGGTTCGACTCTTGTTCCCAACCAATGGTTTCCATTAAAAAATCTTCGGAGGTCGTAATATGGGGGGCAAAAACAGGGCCTTCAATAAGTTTGGAAATCTCTTTTTTCAAAAAAACGGCAGCCCTTCTACTCGGAAGTATAATGTTTAATCTGCTAAAGTTCTTTTGTTCCTTTACTATTTCTTGAGCTACTTTTCTTAAAAATGGGATCATGAAAGATTCTTAAAATCTGGTTCATGCAAGATCAACTAAAAGGAATTTAGGAGCAAATAAATCTATTTTAAATCCTGAGAATTTAATTATTTATCATAATCTTCCATACTATTTAGAAAGCGATTCATCTTTCCTTTTGTTCCTATGCCGTATAAAAATGGAGGCATCCCTTTCACCTCTTTCCTCCTTTCCTTAATGTCCGTTTCCTTAAGTTTGGTCATAACCTCCTCATCACTTGAATAGAGTGTAAGTTGATTTCTTTTGTATTCAAAATAAAAGAAGGTATTGGCATCTACCTCAATATAGAGGCGAACTTCATTACCTCTTCTTTTCCTTTTGATTTCCATTACGGTTTTCACCTTTTTATTTACTGGATATTTTCCAAAACCTCCAACACCAATATCATCCGTCGCAATAAAAGATATTGCGTCTGGTACCCATTTCAGTTTTACATCTGTCAATAAAATAGTTCTCTGGTAAGCGTCTGGAAGCTTTTCTGGGGCTCCATAATTTTCAATGGATTCGAAGAATTTTTTCTTTTCCTTTTCTTCCAAAAGTTCATCTGCCGAAACTTTAAATGCCTGTCTTCCGAGGTTTGCACCATCAGCGGAAGCCGAACTATTAATAGCCGCAGCAATGGCTTTTTGCAGATCTGAGCTAAAATGAAAGTCCAGCCCCATTACTATGTCGAGGGTCATTTCATCTGTGCTGAGGTCATAGTCGATATTCCCCCAACTACCTATTTCCATTTGGCCTTTATCGTCTCCTATAGCCATGGTTCCTTCGCCATGCATTAGGCAATCTGTATTATTAAAATACAAGTAATTTCCCTTGCTTTCTGGGTCATCAAACTTTATATCATCAATAATAACGTAGCTACCCAAAGCTTCATCATAATATAATTTTCCTGTGGTGAAAAACATTTCTTTGTCGTAGGCACTGGTACTCTGACTTAAAAATGCGGCGTACCCTCTTACGGTATCGGCATCAATTAAAACTCCATTTACAAGGTTTTTGGTTTTGTCTTCTGGATCAATCTCGGGCAGGTCAATAAAAATATTGGAAGGGTCAATTATGGATCTAAAGCTAAACCAATCCGTGCTCACAGTTGGGCAATCGGATTCTATATGGGTGTGACCTCTAAAATCAAGGGCTTTGCGATCTCCTCTTAAATATACCTTACCGTAGTAGGCAAAATAGGGGCTCATATAAAAGGACTCCTCAGCTTTAATATTGGCGGTTCCAACAGTAATTCCAGTATCCCCTCTTAGCACGTCAAAATGAATTGGCCAAGGTGTTCCATCTTGATCCAAATATTCATAATCTGCATTTCCGTAATATTTATTTCGGGTATAAATATCAATTACACCACCATAAAAATCATGGAATTGAGTGGTTCTATTTGCTGTTATCGTTGCGTTTTTAAGTGTCCTCATTTTGGCCTCTTCTTCTATTGCTACATAGCCTGTATCTGGGAAAATACTCGCATCAGCCACATCAATATTTGGAACTTTAAAGGCTTCTAATAAATAGTTTTCCAAATAAAACTTACTATGTCCGGCCACAAATTGAAGTGAATCTTGTTCTGTAACAACGGAAATCATTTTTGAAGATGCTTCGGGGCCAATCTTTTTTAAGTCAATTGATTTTTCTGGAATTCGCCATTTGGCATTGTCCATAAAACAGATATATCCATTCTTTGGAAAGCTAAAATAACTTGCTGGGTCGTTGAGATTAAACAGGCCTTGCTCTTTATTAAAATCCACATTTCCGTTGGCGTTGGACATTGAAAATCCCCAATCTACTGTGGGATTTGCCCTTACTTTGAATGACAATCTATCTGACGAAAACTTTCGGTTTTTAAACAGGAATTCCCGCGATCGAGATTCGGCATCTAAAAACTCTATCAGGGCGTCTCCTTTTAAGTTGGCCGGGCTATGTGCTAAAGTACCAGTCCCTTTCATCCCAATATCATCAAACATCTCAAACTTGTTTTCCTTTGAGGTGGTGAATAATACATCGTTTTTGGGTTCCCAATGTAAAAACACTCCTTTCCCAACTACATGTGGGTATTCTGTTCCGGCGGTTCTTTCCTCAATTTCGTAGTCAATGGTATTTCCATTGGTACTGTCCGGAAAGAAAAAGAATTGTTCGGAGGTGGCGTAAGAGTTTAGATAATCTAATCTACCATCACCTCTAAGTCCTTTATTACTCAATTTTAAAGTATTGGTAAAACTCCCTTTTCCACCATAAGCAGCAAGTCCTTCACTTGGCGTTTCAGTTGTAAATCCAAGGGAATAATCATCTTGAATTTTCATGGTTTCATCCATATCTGGGAAAATTCCCGCGCTTGTAAAAGTACCATCGAAAGATAGTCCAGAAGTGGAAATATTATCCAAACTATCAATCTCAAAGGGTTCTAGGGTTACAAAAAAGCTAGATCGCTCGTAAACTCCATCGAAAATACTTTTCTTATCATAGTATATATATGAGTTTTTGGCGCTACGGAAAATGGGGTATTCTGTATATTGTTTTCTTCCACTTTTATTATTGGGTTCATCAATTAATATTTCACCGGTTAAGCCCTGTAAAACTGTTTGACAATCGACTAATTCTCTTTGACCGAGGCTGTTTTTTTCGAAACTTTCAACTTTAAATCTCATGGAATCAATATTGTCCATGTTTATTCTAAAGGCATCGTAATTAAACTTAAACACATTTCCCCAATAGCTAAATCTTCCCGCCACAATTTTCCCGTCGAAATCGAAATTTAGGTTTTCGTAAACTGTAATTTTATTTCCTTTTGGAAAGAGTTTTACTTTTTGAGAATCACTTAATGCTATATTGTTAATTCCCTCAATTTGCATGGCATAATCCAGCAAACTTAATTTGGCGTTTGATTTTCCACTTTGGTTGGATACAAATTGGATAACATCGTAATCTCGTTTTAGCTCGTAATTATTTACATAGTCTACCACCTTATTTTTAAAGGTGGATGTTTTTGAATCCAAATCATAGCGAACAAAACCGTAAACGGACATTTGCATCATAAGAATATGGGAACTCCTATAGTCCATTTGTAAAAAACGGGCAACTTCTTCATTGCTGAAAGTCCATTTCCCATAATAGTCTATCATTTCCTTCATTTTATAAAGGACATGTTTATCGTTAAGGCCTCTTAATTGGTCAAATCTTCTCCCTCGATAATAATTTTCAGATTCAAAAATAACAGTGCTTTCTGCTCCCAAACTAATGTTTCCAATATCCATTGAGGGCTTATCAAGGTTCCATTTTATTGTTCCAAAAGCCATTTCCAAGTTGTGGTAACTATCTGCAAAAGCTGTTCTTCCGAGACCCTCTTCATTACGGATAATAGTAAGCTCCCTTAAATTGGGAAGAAACCTCATCGCTACTTTTGGATGGTAAATACTGTCTTCTTTTAGGGAAATTTTTACCGCAACTTGGGAGCTTTCCAATTTGTCTTCGCGCAAAAGGAAACGATCGGAACTAAAACTAACGAGTTCTTTTTCTTCGTAATTAAATTTCACTGTGGCTTTTGAGGAATCCGTTCCTCCGCCGTAAAATTTAGAGCCGATAATGGCCAAGCCACCGAGAAAGTCGGCACCAGGAACAATATCCTTTATAAATATATCTTGATCGTAGGTGTAAAATCTAGGGAATGTTCCTTTGCCATTTCCTCCAGAACTGGTCAGTTTTTCTTCATATCTTCCTACCACGGGTACTCTCAAGAATCTTTTGGTAGTAAGGGTAACACTGTCCGCTTTAAAATCTGTTTTACTCACATTTATGGAGAAATTATTTAGCTCTACAAATGCCGAATCCTCACTTAAACCTGTTCGTATAAAATAGGCATATCCTCCATTACCGTTAAAAACTTGTTTGTGTGGATCAAAGCTTCCTATTGTTCCTTCTATCCTTGTGCTATCATTTTTAAAATAGCCCCAAAGGTCTATGCCGTCAAAATTAAAAATGGGTTTATCCTCAAATTGAAAAGCATAATCACCGCTACCAATCTTCCATTTTATCTTTCCGTTATCGTAAAGAACATTATCGTAAAAAATTAAATAGGTGGTGGAAAGGTAGTCTGCAATTACCCTTGCTCTTTCCGCTTTTGAAGTTGTTTTCAAATCCCCTAGCCACAGGGCTAAATATTTTTCCTCTTCATTTACTTTTAGGTGGGTAATAATTTTCAAATAATTGCTCCAATCTTCAAATCTACTTAGCCTTTTTTTTAGGAAATTATTGCTGATGTCAATCACTAATTCTGCTTCTTCATCTGAAATCCCAAAGCCATTCCAAGTTTCTGAAAACTCCAATAAAAGAGGTTCCAATTGCTCTTCTTTATCCGCTTTGGTGCCTTTTAAAAATTGCCCAAGCTCCTCCAAGTAGAGACTTCTATCAGAACTGAATTTCTTGAGTCTTTGGGCAGAAAGCGTTAATGAACTTAAGATTATGGATAATAGGAATAGTGATTTTTGCATAGGAGTTTAGGCGATTTTTCGATAATGGCAAGCTAGCCAGCGGTCTTCTCCAGTTTTCCTTACGAGTTCCATTTTATGGTGCAACGCTTCGTCATTTAAAAGGTCAAAATCTACTTCGAAAAAACCACTTAGTATTAATTCTCCACCCACAGATAACGTATCAATATAGGTTTTCATATCTTCTAATAATACATTTCTATTGATGTTTGCAAGGACTACATCGAAGGACAAGTTTTTCAAGGAATCTGCATCACCATGGAGGGCTTTAACTTTATGGCAATTATTTTTTTCGGCGTTTTCCACAGTGTTTTCTACAGCCCACTCAAAATTATCAATGGCCAATATTTCACTAGCATTTTGGATTTCCGCAAGAATTGCCAGAACACCTGTTCCTGTTCCCATATCCAACACTTTTTTCCCTTGCATCTCCATTTGGAGAATCAATCGAGACATTAACCTTGTTGTTTGGTGATGACCTGTACCGAATGACATTTTTGGTTCAATAATTATTTCAATAGGATAATCCGGTTTTGAAGAATGAAATGGAGCGCGAATATAAATTTGTCCATCTAGGTCGATTGGCTCATAATTCGTTTCCCATTCTTCATTCCAATTTTTATTTTCCAGTTTATCCAATTCGTATTCAATCTTAAAATCTGGAGAATTCATAATCGCCAATTCCTTCATCCTTTTTTCGTCAAACTCGTCTTCCAGAATATAGGCTTTCAATCCTTCTGGCGTTTCTTCAAAAGAATCATAACCTTCTACATCCAGGGTTGCCAATAATATATCACGTCCTGGATCGGCTGGTTCTATTGTAAATTCAATTAGCAAATAAGGCTTCATGTTTGGCTTTTTTTAAATACTAATTATCGTAAAACTTCTTTTCCTATTCGGATTAATTCATTGAAGGATTCTGCCTTTAGGCTAGCGCCTCCAATAAGGCCACCATCAACATCTGGCTGCCCAAAAAGCTCGCGTGCATTGTCTGGTTTTACAGATCCGCCATATAAAATACTGATATCCATGGCTATGGCAGAATTGAAATTCTTAGCCAAAAGATTCCGAATAAAACCGTGCATTTCTTGTGCTTGTTCCGGGCTTGCAGTTTCTCCTGTTCCTATGGCCCAAACGGGTTCGTATGCCACCACCACTTGTTGGATTTCTGTACGATGGATTCCTTTTAAACCTTCATTTATTTGCTCGGCTACGACTTCTTTAAATTTTCCATTTTTCCGGTCTTCCAACATTTCGCCAACACAGAATATGGGTACCAATCCTTTTTCGATTGCCTTTTTCACTTTAAGGTTTACAAGTTCATTTGTATCGCCAAAAAATTGACGCCTTTCTGAATGGCCAAGGATTACGGCTTCTACTCCAACATTTTTAACCATTGTAGCGCTAATTTCACCAGTAAAGGCTCCACCATCTTGTTCGCTGCAATTTTGCGCAGCAATACTAAGTCTTCTATTTTCTGAAGTAATTTTTGATGCTTCTTGAAGGTAAATTGCTGGTGGGGCGATAATCACCTCCGTATCATGGAGGTGTAAATCTTGTCCTTTGCAAAAATCAGCAACTTCCTTAACTAGGAGAATGGCTTCCGCATGCTCCATATTCATTTTCCAATTTCCTGCTATTATTTTTTTTGCCATAGAATCTGTTTTTAAACACGCACCCTTGGATCAAGAAGAGCGTATAATATATCCACTAAAATATTTATAAGTACAAAGGTAAAACCTATTATCAGTACCGCACCCATTACAACTGGTAAATCCAATTGATTTAATGCTTCAACAATTTGTTTTCCCAATCCGTTCCATCCAAAAATAAATTCAACAAAAACGGCACCGGCCAACATGGAAGCAAACCAACCTGATGCGGCGGTTATTACCGGGTTTAGGGCATTTCTTAGGGCATGTTTGCGAACAATAGAACTACCTTTTAATCCTTTAGCTCTTGCCGTTCGAATATAATCCTGATTGAGCTCTTCCAACAAACTACCACGAGTAAGTTGAATAATTACACCTAAAGGCCGAATCCCTAAAGTAAGTGCTGGTAAAATTAAATTCTTAAGCCGAAGATGAACCCCCTCCCCCATATCATCAACATAATACAGACTCCCAGACATATTCAAATGAGTGTATTCCGAAAGGATGTATCCAAAAAGCCAAGCAATTAATATCGCAGAAAAGAAACTTGGAACCGACATTCCTAAAGTTCCGATTAGGGTTATCATTTTATCCCAAATACTGTCCTTTGTTAAAGCGGCCACTACCCCAAAAAAGACACCCAAAATCATGGCAATAACAATGCTTCCAATTGCCAGAACTACTGTGTTGGGTAAGGTTTCGGCGATAATGGAGCTCACATTTTTTCCTTGAGATTTAAAGGATTGCCTTAAATAGGGCCATTTTAGAGCAATGGTAAAATTGTTTGAATCCCACAGTTTTTTATGATCTGAGTTTTGCAGGCTTTGGTAAGTATAGTGTTCGGTTTTTTTTGAATGCCAAGAAACTGGGCTTAAATCATTTAGGTAATATCCATATTGAACCAAAACAGGTTGATCAAAACCGTATTTCTTTTTAATGGCCTCCAGCTGTTCAGAGTCTTCCCTTTTGTCTAACATCATCTGCGCTGGGTCGCCAGGAAGAATGGTGAAAAGGAAAAATACTGCTGTTATAACACCGAACATTACTAGGATGCTGTACCCAATTTTATTTAAGAGGTAGGAGACCAAACTAGTCCAAGTATTTTAGCATCACCTCTTTGTAATCTGGCAAGTCATTAAAATGCCATTTTTTAATTATCACCCCTTTTTTAAGCAATACAATCCCTGGGTTTGCTCTAACTATTGTTTTTAATGTTGTGGCATCCATGGTTGCATAAGGGAATGCCGCTTGTACATCATGTCGAAAGGCATCTACCTGTTCATCAAGGGAAGCGCTTAAACCAATAAACGGTTTTTTAGCTTTTTCAGCCTCGGCTGCAAATTTGTTTATTTTTTCAAAGGCCCCTTTATCTGCTTTCGAAATATCATAGCTCATCACCAGGAATACTTCCTCTGCATTAAGCACATTTTCCGTTTCATCTCTACCTTCAAATAGAATTACAAAATCGTGGATGGGAGGTGTATATCCCTCCGTTACCAAAACAGATTCAGATTCTCCTTTTTTGATTTCCCAATCTTTTTTCTCCCACCATTTTTCTGCTGTATATTCATTGGAATTCACCTTTTTCTCCTCACCCGTTACAGAATTAATCATTTTGTAAACGGTCATATATTCAGGTGCTTCTAAGCCCAGTTCTTCGGCCTCCTTCATTCCTTCAATTATACTTTTCCCTTCTGCATAAGCTCTAAAATCCTTAAGTGGCAAGTGGTTTAAAACGTGATGCGCTAAAAAAGAACAGGCCAAAATAGCAATCCCTAAAACCAAGGAAGAAGCTTTGGTACTTAAAACTGGTTTAATATACTTCTGATTAAAAAAGATGATGAAAATCAAAATACTTAATATCACATCTTTTCCAAATGACTCCCATGGAACTAAAGGAATAGCATCTCCAAAACATCCACAGTCTGTTACTTTATCAAAATAGGCAGAATAAAAAGTGAGGAAAGTGAAAAACAAAATCATCAATAACAAAAGCCAATTTGTAATTTTTTTCCAAAACCCGAGCAATAAGCTCAATCCTAAAACCACCTCCAAAATCACAATAAAAACCGCCATGGGAAGTACTAATGGCATCATAAATGGGATGTCTAAAACATCTTGTGCGAAGTAATCGTGTAGTTTAAAACTAAAACCTACAGGATCATTTAATTTAATAAGGCCTGAGAAAATGAAAAGGGCTCCAACCAAGATTCTGGAGAGCTGAGTAATGAATTTCATAAGCAAGAAATAGTTTTGATTTTCGAAAATACTAATTTGTTCAAAGCGTGTAGCAAGCTATCAATTATTATTCCCTATTGGGCCTTAATCCCTACAAATAATCATCGGTTGAAAAACTGTTTGGTGGCTAAAAAAAACTGCTCTTTTAGAATTAGATTAAGGGCGCCTGGATAAAAATATCGGATTGAACCTCAAGTCCTAATTCTGTTCTTCCATTTGAATTAAAGCGAAAACGGAATAATTCACCATATCAAAGTAATTGGCATCAATTCCTTCAGAAACAATGGTTTTACCCTTATTGTCTTCAATTTGTTTGATTCGCAAGAGCTTTTGCAAGATCAAATCTGTAAAACTGCTTATGCGCATATCTCTCCAAGCTTCACCATAATCATGGTTTTTCTTTTCCATCAATGCCTTGGATTGCGCAGTGAATTTATCATAAGCAATCATCGCTTCACTATCACTCAAATCAGGTTGATCCGCAACCCCTAGCTCCAAATTTATCAAGGCAATAAGAGAATAATTTAATATCCCGATAAATTCTCCTTGCAGATCATCGGCTACCAATTGAGTTCCCTTCATTTCAATACTTCGAAGCCTTTGCGCTTTAATAAATATCTGATCGGTTAAGGACGGAAGTCTTAAAATCCTCCATGCCGGACCATAATCTTTCATTTTATTCTCAAAAAGTTGACGACATTGGTTAATTACGGAATCGTATTGCTCTGAAGTATTCTGCATTTAATAGTTTAGCTGATTATGAATAAAATCCAAGGATCTCACCTATGAAGATAGGCTCAAAAACAGTTGCGAAAGATAGTATTTTTTGGCCTAAACCCAGTGTTAATATAAAGGGCTCAATTTATAATTTCAAAGACCCTTTAATCATGGGGATTTTAAATATTACCCCAGATTCCTTCTACGATGGTGGTAGGTATGAAGAGGCAGGAAGTATTTTTCAACAGATGAAAAAAATGGTAAACGAAGGTGCTGATATTATTGATATTGGTGCTTCCTCTTCCCGTCCTGGAGCTGCTGTTATTTCTTCAAAAGAAGAAATGGCTCGTTTAAGTCCGGCTCTCAAAATGCTCAAGGAAAATTTCCCTGAAACGATTATTTCCGTAGATAGTTATTATTCTGAAACAGCAAAAGCTGCGGCGGATTTAGGAACAGATATGATCAATGATATTTCAGGTGGTAGTTTGGATCCTTTGATGGCGGAAACTATGGCTAAACTTGGACTTCCATACGTAATGATGCATATGCAAGGCAATCCTCAAAACATGCAGCAATCTCCTAAATACAAGAATCTAATTGCCGAAATCTGTTATTATTTCAGTGAAAAAATAAAAGCTTTTGAAGATGCAGGAGTGAATGATATTATTTTGGACCCTGGCTTTGGATTTGGAAAAACTTTGGAGCATAATTATAAATTATTGGCCCAATTAGAGGAGTTCCTCATCTTCCAAAAGCCAATTTTAGCGGGAATAAGCCGCAAATCAATGATATACAAACTGCTGGAATCGACACCCGAAGAAGCCTTGATTGGAAGTACAGTAGCAAATACATTGGCCTTAACCAAAGGAGCTCACATTTTGCGGGTTCATGATGTGAAGGCGGCCAAAGAAGCTTCTAAAATTGTTACTTTCACACAAAATTTGAATTAATGCCCTTTCTGGATTTTGGCTTTTTAGACCTCATCGACATTTTATTAGTGGCCTTTTTACTTTATCAGGTTTATAGATTGGTTAAGGGAACAGTAGCTATTAATATTTTTATCGGTGTTGCAGCCATTTATCTGTTGTGGAAACTAGTTGAAGCTCTTCAAATGGAGCTCCTCAGTGAAATTTTAGGCCAATTTATTGGGGTTGGAGTCCTGGCCTTAGTGATTGTTTTTCAGCAAGAAATCCGAAAATTTTTGCTGGTTTTAGGATCTACGAATTTCAGTAATGGTCAAAAAATATTTCGCCAATTAAATTGGTTCAAAACAGAAGAAGAGGACCTTCATAATTTTGACGCCGTTTATTCGGCAGTAGAAAATTTATCCAACACGAAAACGGGTGCTATTATAGTGATGGAGCGAAAAACTCAGCTTGGCTCTTTTAGCGAAACAGGTACAATTATCAATGCGGTACTGAGTTCTCAACTTTTGGAGTCTATCTTTTTTAAGAATTCTACCCTCCATGATGGTGCTGTAATTTTAAGTGGAAATAGAATCGTAGCGGCAGGCGCCATTTTACCGGTAACTGAAAAAACAATTCCAATGCGCTTTGGATTAAGACATAGAGCAGCCATTGGGGCAACAGAAAAATCGGACGCTGTGGTTTTGGTTGTTTCGGAAGAAACAGGTGATATCTCCATTGCAGTGGATGAAGTTTTCCAAAATAAGGTGAGGCTTTCCGAACTAAAAGCTATATTGCACAAACATTTTGCAGAGTAGCTCACTTTCTTATTCAATATTCTAAGCCTTTTTAGCGTTGATCTTTAGATAAGAAGTTTTCTTACCCTCGAAATTAAAATCGCCCCTAAATTACGCTATACTATTTCCATCCCGTTTGGTTTTAAAAACCATTGGGATATTTTATTGCCTAACTAACAGCAGTTTGCTGTGACCAAAACAGAAGAATAAATTTGAAACAAAAACTTTTAAGTGGAAAAAGAGTACTCTTGGTAGAAGATGATGAAGTAAACCAAATGTTACTTAAATTAATGATTGAGGATCAAGGTGGAGAGTTCATACTGGAATCAGATATGGAAAAAGCCTTTGAAAAAATGCTAGGGGATCAGTTTGATTTGATTTTCTTAGATGCCCAAATTGAAGGTACTAATGCTCTTCAGTTTACAAAAGAATTAAGTTCTAATAAAGAGCTAAAAGCGCCAATTATTGGAATGAGTAGTGTTGATCTTAGCGGCAGAGGAATTTACAATGGCCTTAGCCAGGTAATTCGCAAGCCCGTTGATTATTCAAAATTAAAATACGCGGTTCAGAAACTTGAATTAACGTAAAAACCCTTTTGATTTAAATCCCAAATTGCTATTTCATTTTTGGAAGACCATTCCCTCCATTTAATTTGGAGGGAATTTGCTAATCGGCTATTTATAAAAACCATTTTAGGTTTTCCTTCCCATTTTTCTGGTGGCCAAACCTTTTGGTTAATTATCCAATAATCCGCGGTTGGAGCCGATGATGCCTTTGGTGGAATTTCCCAAAAAAGGCCATGTTTTGTATTTAAAAAATCAGAAGCTTTCGATACCGTAGAACTTTTAAAATTACCTTCAATATCCAAACGATTTAATTCCAAAATATTTTGGGAAATGAGGTAAGGCTCTACCTTGTATTGAAATTCCTTTTCGTTTTCCCAGAAGTCCGAATTGGCCATTAAGCAGAATTTATTTCCCTCTTGGATTCCCAATACCCAGTTATTGGCAACTGAAAACAGGATCATTTTTTCACTTTTAGAAATGGTCCATTTTTCGAATAACTGAACCACTAAGAAAAGCGCCAAAAAACTCATTGACAATTGGATTCGCCATCGTTTACCATAAAAAAACCAGCATAAAATCAGCAATAAAAACAAATAGGCAAGCAGCAAATCGAGCTTGGAGAGATGTAGAGAACTGATTTTACCACCGGGAATTTTTTCCAAATATCTTATCGAATAATTCATAATCTCTATTAGCCAGGCATAAATATTTAAGAGGTAGGAAATAGCAATTCCCAAAACATCCAAAACCAAGACCGCCAAACCGGTGTACATGATTATTGTAATAAGAGGGATGACCAAAATATTACTAAATAAAAAATAAGTGGGAAACTGATGGAAATAGTAAATACTTAATAGGGAAGTTCCTACTTGAGCAGAAATGGACACTGAACAAATGGACCAAATCTTTTTGGGTAGCCAAAACTTAGGTGTCCAAAGAGAGCTCAAATATTTTTGCATCCAAACAATAAAAAATACCGCCGAATAACTGAGTTGAAAACCTAAGTTGTAGACCAATTGTGGATTGAGCAATAAAAGTAAAATCGCGGAGGCGCTCAGGGTATTGTAAATTGAAACTTCCCTACCAAAGAAACCACCAAAAGCAACAAAACTAAACATGCAAACGGAGCGTAAAACCGATGGAGATAAACCAGTGAGGAAGGCATAAAACCAGAGGGCTGCTAGTAGAATAACGGTTCGAGTGGCCTCACCGTGGGGGATGGCAAGAAGGAAGGTTAATGCATAGGAGAGGAGGATGTAGAGCATTCCTACGTGTAGTCCGCTAACAGCTAAAATGTGAGCAACTCCGGTGTTGGAGTAGGAGTTTCGCAGGTCTTTTTCTAGATCATTTTTGTAACCAAGCAACAAAGCTTTGCTTATATCTTTTACTTCTTTAGAAACTGTCCATTGATCGATTTTTGCCAATAATCCTTTTCTAACATTGAGACTAATAGATTTTAAACTTTTGGTTTTATTGGAATCTTGAAGGAACCATGTATCACTTTTCAGATAGGCTTGAACAAAAATTTCTTTGGCTTCTAAATGTTTCTTATAATTAAATTCTTCTGGGTTTTTGGGGCCTGAAACTTCATTTAATTGCCCATTCCAAATCAGTTTATCTCCAAAATTTGGAGGTGGCTTAAGACTGTCCTTTTCAAAATACAAAAGAACCTTCCCTTTTATATCCGAGCTTTCTCCATGAAGCATCGATAAGCAAATAGCCTCGGCCGAAAACACCTTTTCCTTTTCTTGAGGATCGTTTAGGATTTTAAAATGATGGTAGCTTGGAGAAAAAGTGTCCTTTAAAAAATGCCCTTTTTGATTTTTTATATCCTGGAACGACTGAACTAGAAACATGAAAAAAACCAAAACCATTTTCAACAAAAACCCAAATCCAAAAACTCCTATTCTCTTGTTTATTTTCGGGAAAAATTGAATTAAAAGCAAAACCAGAAAAGAAGTGCTAAATATTGCAATTATCCAATCTTGGGGAAGAGAAAGGATGGGATAGAGGATAATAGCTGCAACAAAGCAAATTAACACTCTTATGGATGGATATCTCTGCCAAATCATTCCTTTTTATTTTGGAATTATCAGTACCTCTTCCTTTTTGTTTTGTAAAAAGTGGGTCTCAAATATTGGCAATAGAAAGTTGGCTCAATTATTTTAAAAAGAGCTTATCCATTATGTTTAGTGGGGTTTTTACTTGTAATGGCTGCTACCCAAAATATAATCCTGAACAGCTGGAGGGAGCATGAAGCTTACATTTTTATTGTTCTTAATTGCATTTCGGATATCCGTAGAAGCAATTTGCATAATTGGCGCTTCGGTGATGGTTACTTTGGGGTGGTTTTTCAAATCACCGCCATCACAGTTGATTCTTGGGTAAACATAAAGCTCATGGTTCTCCAAAATCCATTCGTAATTATGCCAGCGATGGAAGCTTTGCAAGTTATCCGCTCCCATTATTAGGCTGAAGTTTTTGTTGGGCCATTTTTCCGCAGCATGTGCCAAAGTGGTGGCCGTATATGATGGTTGAGGAAGGCCAAACTCCATATCGCTCACCTTTAATTTATAATTATCATCAACAGCTAGTTGAACCATATAAAGTCTTTGGCGATCGTCTAAGAGTGTATTTTTCTTTTTATGAGGATTATGAGGAGTTACTACGAACCAAACTTCATCCAAATCGGTGTATTCTAACATATGCTGGGCAATAACACAATGCCCAATATGAATGGGATTAAAAGTTCCGAAATACAATCCTATTTTCATCAATTTTTATTTTCCTGTGAAAATTTCCACCAAGTTTTTAGCCTCTTTTTTCGCGATGCTTAACTCATTATTAATTAAAATACAATCAAATTCACGAGCATATTGAAACTCTCTATCGGCTTTAGCCAGCCTTTCTTTTATTTTTTCTTCGCTATCCGTTTTTCTAGAACGTAATCTATCTTCAAGATGTTCCATGCTCGGTGGTTTTACAAAAACTGACAAAGCTTTTTCTTTATAAATGGATTTAAGATTTAATCCTCCAATCACATCCATATCAAAAATAACGTTCTTTCCTTCAGCCCAAATTCTTTCCACTTCAGATTTCAAGGTGCCATATAAGGCGCCTTTATAAACCTCTTCCCACTCCAAAAACTCTTCGGCATCTACCTTTTTCCTAAACTCTTGTTCTTCCAAAAAATAATAATCCACCCCATTTTTTTCATTTCCACGAGGTTTTCTACTAGTAGCTGAGATGCTGAATTCCAAATCCAAATTTTGCCCTAATAAATAACGCACCAAAGTAGTTTTACCAGATCCGCTGGGTGCCGAAAAAATTATGAGTTTTCCTGTGTTCTTCAAACCAAACTTTTAAAGAATATTTAATACTTGTTCTTTGATTTTCTCCAGCTCATCCTTCATTTCCACAACTAATTTCTGCATTCCCGCATGGTTAGCTTTTGAACCCATAGTATTTACTTCACGGCCAATTTCTTGACTGATAAATCCAAGTTTTTTACCTACCGCTCCGCCTTCTTCCAGCAATTCCTCGAAATAATCTAAATGGGATTTTAGCCTTACTTTTTCTTCAGTGATATCCAATTTCTCTAGGTAATAAATCAATTCTTGCTCATACCTATTTTCATCCGGACGTTCATTTATTTCGGATAAACCTTTGCTCAATCTTTCCTTGATCCGGGCTACTCTTTCTTCTTCAAATTGGGTAGTGGCATTCATTTTTTCGCGAATAATAGCCGTTCTCTGAAGGAAGTCATCTTTCAATTTCTCTCCTTCTATATGCCTAAAATTCATCAAATTAACCAAGCCCTGATCGATCACTTTTTTAATCTCCAACCATTCGTTTTCGTCAATTTCCGTTTCTGCGGGCTTCATGGAATCTGGCATTTTCATTACAATGTCCAAAAGGTTTCCACTAACCTCAGCCTCAGCACTTAGAGCTTTAAGTTGACCTAAATATTCTTTGATAAGATCCTTATTTATTACGGGTGCTTTTTCTACTCCTGTAATTTCTGAATACAAGCCAATTTCAATTTTTCCTCTTTCCAAAACTCGGGCTGCTGCTTGACGTATTTCAGCTTCCTTTTCTTTGTAAAAAGATGGAATTCTGATATTGATATCCGTTTGCTTGCTATTAAGACTTTTTACTTCAAAGGATATTTTTTTGGAAGGCAATTGTAGAATTGCTTTACCATATCCCGTCATTGAAAAAATTTTTCCCATAAGACGACAAAAGTAATATCATTTTTGACTCTAAATCAAGTAAATTGAAAAAGCCTTTGGAAAACCTTAAATGTGGGGTATGACTTTATGAATTTGTCTTTCTTTTATAAAATGAAACCAGGTAAACTCCAAGAAAAAGGATACTTGCAGAAATAATTAAAGTAAGGGTAAGCTCATCTTTCCCGAGGGCTATGGCAGCGATTGCCGCCACCAATGGTTGGAGGTAAATATAAAAGCTCACCGTGGTGCTGGTAACCAGTTTTAATGCGTAAACATTTAGGAGATAGGCCAAGAATGTTGTGCAGACTACAACAAACATAACTTCCCAAACTATAAAGCTGGGCATACTTTGCCAGTTCACGCTTTGAAATTGACTAAAACCAAAAGGTATAACCATTAAAAACCCGAAGAGGAAAACCCATTTTATTACTGTTATGGGTTTATAGCTTTTCATTAAGGGCTTTACTACCGTTAAATACATCGCGTAGGATGCCGCGTTCAGTAGCACCAATATATTTCCAATTGACGAATCAGAATCGAAAACATCGAGTGTTTGTGCTCCTTTTGTTATAAGGAAAAGTGCTCCAATAATTCCTAGGCCGATGCCAATAATTCTGCTCAATTTTAATTTTTCCTTTAAGAAAATTGCAGAAAGTGCTAAAACCATAATTGGGTTGATGGTCATCATTATAGCAGCATTTATTGGAGTGGTAGAGTTTAAGCCCTTGAAAAATAGCATTTGATTTAATGCCACACCAAAAAAGCCAGATAAAATCAATCTGCCCAAATCTTTTCTTTTGATTTTCTCCCAAGGGTAGAACAAGGAGACAAGCCAAAACAAGACCGTTGCACCAATAGCCCTCACAAAAATAAACCCCAGCGGTTCAATATATCCGGGCATTACATCTTTTGCAATGGAATAGTTTAAGCCATAAATCATGGCCACCGCTAGCAAGGCGAGGTGAGCATATATTTTGCTTTGGTTTTTCATTTTACGAAAATCTTGGGCAAAGCTAAGTAAAGCCAAGGGGGATTTGATAGTCCAGAATGGGAAGTTTCTTTGTTCCTTTCTACGAATCCTTAGCCGCCCATTTCTCCCTTAGTTTGGTGGTTGGAACTTCAAAATATTTATAGAGGAGGATGGAAATAAGAATGGTGAAAATCCAGGCCAATGCAAAATAAACAAGAGATGTAAATTGGGAATAGTTGAGTGGCCAAATCTTATACAGGGCTCTTAAAATTAATTCTTGTACCAAGGTTAAATTCACAAGATACATGGAGTAGGAAATCAAACTTATTCTGCTAATGTTTCGGAAAATTTTTCCAGAGCCCGTTTTTATTTCACTTAAAAAAGGAATAAACAAAAGTGTGGCTAAGGAGATTAGGGAAAAAGACCAAACACAGTAATAGACATTATAGGTAAAACCCAAATCCAAACGGAAATAAATCAAGGATTTGTGTAAAGCCATAAATAGGATACCCAAAACCAAGAAGGCCTTTTTATTCCTTACCCAAAAGTTTTTAAAATAATAAAAGAACCAAGCGCCCAGCAATCCAAACATAATACTATCCAACCTGGTAAATACTTGTTTTCTAAAAAGATTATCCCATTCCTTAAAACTTACATTTTCGATTTCTTCAAATCTCAAATACCTTATTAATAAAGAACCGAGAAGAAACAACAGAATTAAAAGCAAGCTGCTGGATTTTACGCTCAGTTTCATTTTTCGGAAAAGCATTAGCAAAATGGGAATCAAAATATAAAACCACTCCTCTACAGACAGACTCCAAGCTTCTGGAAAAAACAGTGGGTGGCTAGAAAACAGGTTTTGAGAGAAAAATAGATAAGGCCACGAATCTGAAAAACTCGTTTTATTTAAAATCAAGCCTTGAGCAATAAAGAGCAGTCCAAATACCAGAAAATAATTGGGTAGTGTTCTAAACCATCTTCGAATCCAAAAATTAAAAAGCAGAGATGGCGTGGCCTTTTTATTTTCAAAATTTTTAATAAGAATCCCACCAATCAAAAAGCCACTTAAAACAAAAAATATCGAAACCCCATCCAATACAGGAATCGTTAGCCATTTTTTCGGCCAAACTTTGATAACAAATGGAATTGTATGTCCATAGACCACAAATAAAATTGCCAATGCCCTAAGTATATCTAAGCCATAAATTCTGTTTTTGGAAATAGGTAAATGAAAGATCTTCATATTAAAAATCTGCCTCAAGTTTTAAGGGGCTGAATTTACTAATTAGCAGGAACTCCAATAAATCATTTTTGCACTAATCTCTTTTATACCTTTGTCTGCCTAAAAAAAACAGGGGAAAATTGCCAGATAAGTTTAAACACTTAAGATTCAATTCTTTAACCATTCACGGTGGCCAAAAACCAGATCCTTCTACAGGAGCTGTAATGCCTCCAATTTACCAAAGCTCCACCTTTGCCCAAATGGCACCGGGGGAACATAAGGGTTATGAATATTCTAGAACTAAAAACCCTACAAGGCATGCTTTAGAGGAAAGTATTGCTTCCTTGGAAGGAGGCAAATTCGGCTTAGCCTTAGGAAGCGGATTGGCCGCAATTGATTGCATTTTAAAAATCCTAAAGCCAGGTGATGAGGTCATTTCAACCAATGATTTATATGGTGGGTCTTATCGTTTATTTAAACAAATATTTGAGCCATTTGGAATTCAGTTCCACTTTGTAGGAATGGGCGATGCCTTGAGCATAGAAAGCCATGTTACTGAAAATACAAAGATGATTTGGGTTGAAACTCCAACCAATCCAATGATGAATATCATTGACATTAAGGCCATGAGTTTAATTGCCAAAAAGCATTCGGCAATTTTGGTGGTAGATAACACTTTTGCAAGCCCTTATTTACAGCAAGCCCTAAGTTTAGGAGCGGATATAGTTATGCATAGTGCCACAAAATATTTGGGAGGCCATTCTGATGTGGTTTTAGGATTAATCGCTTTAAACGACCCAGAATTAGCCAAGAAATTATACTTTATTCAAAATGCGAGTGGTGCTATTTGCGGACCGATGGATAGCTTTTTAGTTTTAAGGGGAATAAAAACACTACACCTTCGAATGCAAAGGCATTGTGAAAATGGGGCGGCTATTGCTCGTTTTTTAAACCAACATGAAAAGGTGGCTAAAGTCTATTGGCCTGGATTTGAAAATCACCCAAACCATAAAGTTGCCAAGGAACAGATGAAAGATTTTGGAGGAATGCTTTCTTTTACGGTAAAAGGGAATTCTTTTGAGGATACGCTTAAAGTTATTTCATCCTTAAAAGTTTTCACATTGGCAGAATCTCTGGGAGGAGTAGAATCGCTGGCTGGGCATCCGGCAAGTATGACACATGCTTCAATACCTAAAAAAGAACGAGAAAAAACAGGAGTTGTGGATTCCCTAATTCGCTTAAGTGTGGGAATAGAGGATATAGAAGACTTAAAAGAAGATTTAGATCAAGCTTTACAAACAATATAAATATGGGTAAGCATAAAATTGCAGTAATTGGCTTAGGCCGTTTTGGATCAGCTATCGCGAAAAAGCTTTCGGAAAAAAATGCGGAAGTTTTAGCGATCGATGTAGATGAAGAAAAAGTGATGGCCATTTCGGATCATGTTGCCTATGCTGTTGCTTTGGACTCCACCGAGGCCAAAAATTTAGTGGCGCAAAATATTCAAGAAATGGATGCTGTTGTTGTGGCCATCGGAACAAATTATCAGGGTTTGTTACTTACAACCTTTGTGTTGCAAGAGCTAAATGTAAAACGAATTATTGTTCGTGCCCAGGATCAAAATCAAAAAAGGATTCTTCAAAAAATGGGAATTTCGGAGGTCTTATCGCCCGAGGATGAAGTAAGTAACAACGTGGCCGAACAACTCGTAAACCCAAGTGTTTTGATGTGCATGCAGCTTCCCGATAATTATGAAATTGTAGAAGTAAAGGCTCCAAAAGCAATGTTCAATAGAACCATGGCGGCCATTGATCTACGGGGAAAATATAAAATCAACTTGGTTACTTTATTACGACAGGGTGCAAAGGATAAGAAATACCATATTATTGGGGTTCCTGAGCCAGAAACTATAGTTGAAAAGAATGATATTATTGTATTGTTTGGCACTTCGCCGAACATAAATCGTTTTATTGAAATCAATAATTAATTTATTCTCCTTTAAATGAAACAGTTCTTTATCACAGGCAGCAGTTCAGGTATAGGAAAGGCGATTGCTTTAGAGGCCTTAGAAGCTGGACATAAGGTAATTGGCATCAGCAGGAGAAATAATATTGAGCATGAAAATTATTCTCATTTGAATATTGATTTGACAGATATGGATTCCTATTTAAAAATTAATTTTGATAGAAATCGTTCCGCAGAATCCTTAATATTAATAAACAACGCAGGATGGCTTGGAGAGGTAAAGCCAGTTTCTGAATTAAATCCCGAAAAAATAAAAAGAGCCTATAACCTCAACCTTTTGGCCCCTTCTATCCTTTGTAAAATGTTTATTGATCAAACCCAGAATAACAATCATCAGGAAAGGATAATTGTAAATATTTCTTCTGGTGCTGGTTCCTACCCCATTGCTAGTTGGAGTACCTATTGTGCTTCCAAAGCTGGACTAAGCCTTTTTACAGAAGTAATGCAAGTTGACCATCCCGAAGTTCACTGTTTTGCCATTTCACCAGGAATTGTGGATACCGAAATGCAAGGGGAAATACGGCGATTGGAGCAAAAGGATTTTCCCGATAAACAAAGGTTTGTAGATTATAAAAACAAAGGAGAACTAACCCAGCCTGAGAAAGTTGCAGAAAAAATTTTAAAAATAATTTATAATGTAAAATTAGCGCCAAGTACCCTTTTCTCATTAAGAGATGTATCTTAGCCTCAATAAATTAACCCTATGAAAAAAATATTCCTTTTCTCTATCCTTGCATTAAGCATTATGTCTTGCCGCAAAAAAACAGATGATTCCACGACTACAACTACTACAGACCCAAATAGTTTTGAAAATAGAATTGTAGGCACATGGGATTTAACGGATGTAGATTATGACACGGAATTACCATCCATTATTCCAGGCCAGCCGCCA
>CAKZNE010000033.1 GCA_937129395.1 uncultured Cryomorphaceae bacterium
AAGGGAAGATTGTTCTCTAAATTTTTCGATGTTTAGAAATACTTTGATAAATCCATCGTGCATTAAATCCCTGGCGTGCTCGGTATCTTTCGCATAGCGTCGGCATACGTTCAGCATTTTACCAGCAAAGAGTTCGTAAATTCTTTTCTGTGCTACTTTTTTTCCTGCTTTGCAAGCAGCTACCAGTTCATGTTCCGAATTATTCAACAAGAATTCTTTAGGCTGTATATAAGCCCCTATATCTTCTAGATTGATGATATGTTCTGGTTTAGAATTCAATGGTAAATCGGTTTGTTATGATTTAGACGACTACTTATTAAAAGGGTTGCCTGATTCTTTAAATATAAAAAAAACCCAGCTAAAAAACTGGGTTTAAATTGATTGAAAGGCAAAAAGCCAAAAATAATTTAGTTTTCGGAAAATAAAATTTAATCTACAATCATCCAGCCCTGACCTTCAACTAGTCCTTGAGCCTTTTTATATTTCATTTCTTTTTTCTCTCCTGTTGATAGATTTTGGACGGTAACCAAATCATTTCTACCATAGGTTTTTTCATTGATCACCGGCTTAGCTTTAGGCGGAGCTGGAGCTTCACCACCATCAGAACCTCCACCGCTTGCAGCTAGTTCTGGATGACTGGTTTGAAGATTGTCGTAATTTGTACGCTTTGGTCTTCGTGCCTGTTGCACTTGATCCGCCTCCTGACTTGGAAGTTGTCCTTTAAATAAGAAGGAACCAATTTCCCTATTACTCTTATCCACCATTTCTTTAAAAAGTTCAAATGCTTCAAACTTATAAATGAGTAATGGATCTTTTTGTTCGTAAACCGCACCTTGAACGCTTTGCCTCAAATCATCCATGTCGCGCAAGTGTTCTTTCCAGCTATCGTCAATAAAGGCCAAAACGATATTTTTCTCAAAATCGCGAACCAACTCTTTGCATTCAGTTTCGTAGGCTTTTTTAAGGTTTGTTACAACCTTAATTCCCTTTATTCCATCCGTAAAAGGAACGGCAATATTATCAAAATTGCCTGATTCGTTTTTGTAAACATTGCTAATAACTGGCATTGCCATTTTTGCAATACGATCATTTTTAAGGCCATAATGATCTAATACTTTTTCGTATAAATCGTTGATGAGCAAGTCACTCTTTTTATTGATAAAATCGTCTTCTGTAAAGGGACTTTCAATTGTAAACACCTTTGCCAACTCGAATTGGAATCCTCCGAAATCTTTATTTTGATAAAACTCATCTACGATACTTTGGCAAGTATCATAAAACATATTGGCGATATCTACAGGCATTCTTTCACCATGTAGTGCGTTCCTTCTTCTTTTGTAGATAACCTCTCTTTGGGAGTTCATCACATCATCAAATTCCAATAACCTTTTACGAGTACCGAAATTATTTTCCTCTACTTTTTTCTGAGCTCTTTCTATCGATTTTGAAACCAATCCGGCTTGGATAACCTCCCCTTCTTTAAGGCCCATTCTATCCATTAATTTGGCAACACGTTCGGAATTAAAAAGACGCATCAAATTATCTTCCAAGGAAACAAAAAACTGAGAACTACCTGGATCCCCTTGTCTTCCGGAACGACCTCTTAGCTGTCTATCTACACGTCTAGAATCATGTCTTTCTGTACCAATAATTGCCAATCCTCCAGCTTCTTTACTCTCTGGTGTAAGCTTTATATCCGTTCCTCTACCCGCCATGTTGGTGGCTATAGTAACTGTTCCTGGCTGACCCGCTTCGGCAACTATTTCTGCTTCTCTTTGGTGGAGTTTCGCATTTAACACATTGTGCCTAATCTTTCTCAGCTTAAGCGCTCTACTTAAAAACTCTGAAATTTCTACGGAAGTGGTACCTACTAAAACAGGTCTTCCCGCATCAACCAATCTGTTGATTTCCTCAATAACCGCATTGTATTTTTCCCTTTTTGTTTTATAAACAAAATCATGGGCATCATCTCTAGCAATTGGTCTGTTGGTTGGGATAACCGTAACTTCCAACTTATAAATATCGAAAAACTCACCTGCCTCTGTTTCAGCAGTACCGGTCATACCGGAGAGTTTATTATACATTCTAAAATAATTCTGTAGCGTAACGGTAGCATAGGTTTGTGTGGCCGCTTCAATCTTTACATTTTCTTTTGCTTCAATAGCTTGATGTAAACCATCGGAATACCTACGGCCCTCCATAATACGACCGGTTTGCTCATCCACAATTTTCACCTTGCTGTCCATTACTACATACTCGGTATCCTTTTCAAAAAGGGCATAGGCTTTTAGGAGCTGATTCATGGTATGGATGCGTTCGGACATAATACTAAAATCGCGCATCATGGTTTCCTTTTTCTCCGCTTTTTCCACACCATCCATCTCAGTTTGGTCTAATTCACCAAGCATAGAGGCGATATCTGGCATTACAAAGAAATCGCGGTTTTGAGCACCTTCAGATAAAAGATCAATACCCTTTTCACTAAGGTCAATTTGATTTTGCTTTTCATCGATGGTGAAGAAAAGTTCATCATCTACAATATGCATATCCTTAGATTGCTCTTGCATAAAACGGTTCTCTGTTTTTTGCAAAAGGGTACGCATTCCATCTTCGCTTAAAAACTTAATTATGGATTTTGTTTTAGGCAATCCACGGTGGGCTCTCAATAATTTTTCACCTCCCATTTTTGTATCTCCAGCGGCAATAAGTTCTTTTGCCTCCTTTAATTCACGAGTAACCAATAATTTTTGAGCCTCTACTAACTTTATTACATGAGGTTTTAGCTCATCAAATTCGTGAAGATCTCCTTTTGGTGTAGGTCCAGAAATAATAAGAGGTGTTCTCGCATCATCAATTAAAACAGAATCTACCTCATCTACAATTGCATAATTATGTTTACGCTGCACTAAATCCTCCGGATTGTGAGCCATATTATCACGCAAATAATCAAAACCAAATTCATTATTGGTTCCGTAGGTGATATCTGCTAAATAGGCTTGTCTCCTTTCTTCGGAATTTGGTTGGTGCTTGTCGATACAATCAATGCTCAGTCCGTGGAATTGAAATATTGGCCCCATCCATTCGGCATCTCTTCGTGCCAAATAATTGTTTACTGTAACCAAATGCACCCCTTTCCCTGGAAGCGCATTTAAGTAAACTGGAAGTGTAGCTACCAATGTTTTTCCTTCCCCAGTTGCCATTTCTGCGATATGACCTTTATGCAATACAGTACCCCCAATCAGCTGAACATCATAGTGCACCATTTCCCATTTAATCTCAGCACCGGCGGCTGTCCAAGTGGATTTCCAAATAGCCTTATCCCCTTTTACTTCAACCGCATCTAACTTTCCATTTAAGCCTTTATCAAAATCATTGGCTTCAACTTCTAAAGTTTCATTTTCAGTAAATCTTTTGGCAGTTTCCTTAATTACTGCAAAGGCTTCTGGAAGAATTTCCAAAAGTAATTCCTCTGTTTTTTCTGTGGATTCCTTTTCTAATTGGTCAATTCTTTCGTAGTTGGCTTCCTTTTCTTCTATATTCTCTACCGAATCCATTGTGGCCTTTAAGTCATCAATTTCTTTGGTTTGATCGGAAATGTTGTCAGCTATTCTTTTTCTAAACTCAACAGTTTTGTTTCGGAGTTCGTCATGACTAATTCCTTGTAACTGCTCAAAAGCTGTTTTTACTTTATCAACATAAGGAGAGATTTGTTTTATATCCCTTCCGCTTTTATCGCCAATAATCTTTTGTAATAAGTTCGCAAACATATTTTTATATGGTATTCTGTCTATTCAATTTTGAAGCCTGCAAAGTTAGGCATAATTCAACGCTATTCCAGCCCATTAAAATTGTGCCTTTGTTAAAAAAATGACGATTTGGCAACTTTCTTAGGACTTGGACTTTACAATCCTAAAAAATTAAAAAGGAAAAAGCTTTGGAATAAAACATTTTGTTCAATAAAATTAAATTTCAAAGCCTCATTTTTTTAATTGAAATTGTACTTTGTAGCTTTAAAATTCATAGAGATGCAAAAAGCTCAAATAATACTTAAATCTGGAAAATCTGGATCCATTGATTTCGGTTTTAAACCTGATTTAATTTTAATTTTTGCTGGTTCAAAAATAATTGAAAGTCATTCAGCCATAGGCGAATTAAAATCAAAATACCCTGATTCCATTATTACTGGATGCTCTACCTCTGGGGAAATTGGTGGAATCGGAGTTTACGATGATTCCTTAGTTGCCACCGGGGTTAAATTTGAGAAAACCAGCTTGGCGATACATCAAATAGATTTAGACTCATCGGAAGACAGCGAGAAAGGTGGAGCTGAGCTTATTGGCAAATTCACCAAAACGGGATTAAGGCATATTTTTGTTTTATCCGATGGCTTAAATATCAACGGCAGTAAATTAGTTGAAGGAATGCGTAAGGATCTAACAGAGAATATAGCCATAACGGGCGGATTAGCTGGCGATGGTCCAGATTTCCAAAAAACTTTTGTTATTACACCCAATGGTGAAATTTCGGATAAGGTTGTAGTTGGGCTAGGTTTTTATGGTGAGGATTTAAAAGTAGGATATGGCTCCTTAGGAGGATGGGATACTTTTGGATTGGAAAGAATCGTAACAAAATCTAAGGCAAATGTTCTTTATGAAATTGACAATAAACCTGCATTAGAGTTATACAAATCCTTTTTGGGAGATCAAGCAAAAGAGCTTCCGGCTTCTGGCTTATTGTTCCCTTTAAGTATGCGCATTAGTGAAAACGACTCCCCTGTTGTAAGAACTATTTTGGCCATTAATGAAAAAGAACAAAGTCTAACCTTTGCAGGTGACATTCCTGAAGGGGCTTATGTAAAACTCATGAAAGCCAATATTGACCGATTGATTAATGGCGCTGAAGGTGCTGCAAAAGTTAGTTTGAAAGGAGATAAAAAACCAGAATTGGCCATATTAATAAGTTGTGTGGGAAGAAAACTGGTTCTAAAGCAACTTGTTGAAGAAGAAGTAGAGGCGGTTCAAGAAGTTGTAGGTGAGGATGTGGCTATTTGCGGATTTTATTCCTATGGAGAAATTGCTCCATTTATTCAACATTCAAAATGTGAGCTCCATAATCAAACAATGACCATAACCACCTTTGCGGAATAATGCAAAACTTTCATAGGCTACTAAGAAGGCAAATTAAAAAACATCTTCCTGAAGATTTCGACGCCGACCTGATTCAAGATTTTTTGGATTCTGTGAATGAGGCTTATCAAGATTTCAATGAAGATATGGATAAGCTGGAGCTAACCTTAGAGTTAAGCTCACAAGAACTTTTTCGAGTAAATGAGGAACTTCGAAAAAATATTGCCCGAAAAACAGCAGAAGCCGAACAATTAAATACCCGGATAGAATCCATAGTAAATAGTGTTCAGGAAATTATTTTCCAAACCGACCTCAATGGTAATTGGACCTATCTCAATTCGGCGTGGGAAGAAATTACGGGTTACGGAGTTGAGGAATCCCTTGGCAGTAGTTTTCTAAGCCATATTCATCCAGAAGACAGGAAAAATAGTGCTTCCAGTGTCCTGAATATTTTAAAGGGAAATTCAGAGTCTAACCGGTATACGGCTCGCTATATTACCAAATCTGGCGAGGTAAAATGGGCTGAAGCCTATTTGAGTTTAGACTGTGACACCAACAAGGCCGTAACGGGTTACAGCGGAACTTTAAATGATATTACTGACAGGTTTGAAGCCCAACAAGAACTGAAAAAACTTGCCTTGGTGGCCAGAGAAACCGACAATATTGTTGTTGTTACAGATGTAAAAGGAAAAATATCCTGGGTGAACAATGCTTTTACAAAGCTCACCGAATATTCAATGGAGGAGGTTTTAGGAAAAACCCCTGGCTCAATACTACAGGGGCCAGGTACGGATCCTGAAATAAAAAAGGAAATGAGAGAGGCTGTATTGGCCCAAAAATCATTCAGCGGGGAGGTTTATAACTATTCAAAAAGTGGACAAGGATATTGGCTTTCCATTTCCATCAGCCCAATGTTGAACGCCAAAAACGAAATCGAAGGTTTTATTGCTATAGAACTTGATATTACTTCCAAAAAAGAAGATGAAAAAAAGTTAGAAGAAGCCCGACAGACTTTAAAGTTTGCCTTGGAAGGAAATCAATACGGACTTTGGGATTGGGATGTGGAAATGAACAAAGTTTCCTTTTCTGATGTTTGGAAATCAATGCTCGGGTATAAACCAAATGAAATCGATGATAGTTTTACCGTTTGGGAAAGTTTGCTTCATCCTAGTGATGTTGAAATGGCAAAATCAACCATAGAAAATTATTTGAAAGGTAAGGTTGATAAATATGAAGCTGAGTTTAGAATGAAAACTAAAAATGGCCCTTATTTATGGATTCTAGCCAATGGTAAGGGTTTAAGCTTTATGCCAGATGGAAGTCCAAAAAGAATAATTGGAACCCACCAGGATATTACCAATCGTAAAAAAGAAGAACGTCAATTGGAAAAGTATGCGGTGGATTTGGAAAGAATAAATTCGGAGCTTGACAAATTTGCTTACATCGTTTCGCATGATTTAAAGGCCCCTTTGCGAGCCATAAACAATTTATCGGAATGGATAGAAGAGGATCTTGTGGACTTAATGTCTGAAGAGAATAAAGAACAAATGAATTTACTCCGAGGAAGAGTAAAACGAATGGAAAATCTAATTAATGGTATCCTTCAATATTCTAGGGCGGGAAGGTCGAAATCAGAAAAGCGTTTGATGGATAGCCAAAGGGTGATCTCAGAAATAATTGAGGATTTGGATATACCCCAAAACTTTGAGATGGACATTGACTCGAATTTTCCTCGTGTTTTTACAGAACCTATTGCTCTTGAACAAATTTTCAGTAATCTTATCAGCAATGCTATAAAATACAATGACAATCCGAATCCGAAAATTGCTGTAAAATGGAAAGATTTAGGTCCTTCTTTTGAATTTTCTGTTTTTGATAATGGCCCGGGAATTGATCCTCAATATCATGAAAAAGTTTTTGTAATTTTTCAAACTCTGCAATCAAGAGATACTTATGAAAGTACAGGTGTTGGTCTGGCGATTGTAAAAAAAATCATTGAGGATCAAAATGCAGATATTCGCATTGAATCTGAACTTGGAAAAGGGACAAAATTTATTATTAGGTGGCCAAAAGACTAAAATTGCTATAATTAAAGACATTTGGCTAGTTTTGAAAACATATTTTTGCAAGCATAAAATTGTGGCAAGGTGGAAAAAGTGGTAACCATTTTATTAGTAGAAGATGACGAGGTAGACGTAATGAACGTAAAACGTGCCTTTAAAAAGGGCAATGTTTCCAACCCCTTATTTGTGGCAAATAATGGAATTGAAGCCCTCGAAATGCTGGAATCTAAGACTATGGGCAATCCCAAAATAATACTTTTGGACTTAAATATGCCCAAAATGGGAGGAATAGAGTTTTTGGAAGTGCTTCGAAAAAAGGAAGAGTTTAAAAACATTTCGGTTTTTGTGATGACAACTTCCAATGAAGAAAGTGACAAAATAGATGCTTATAATCTAAATGTTGCCGGTTATATTTTAAAACCTTTATCCATGGATCGTTTTATTGAAGCGGTTTCAATTCTAAATAATTACTGGAAACTTTGTGAGTTTCCAGATTAAAAACAAGAATTAAGAATAGCTATGTTATTTAGAATCCTCCTAGTTGATGATGACAAGATTGATGTGATGGCCTTTGAAAGGGCATTATTAAAAACTGGCCTTATCTATAAGCTAACGAGTTTTGAACGAGCTATTGATGCCATCCAAACCTTAAAAAGAAAAGAATTCGATTGTATTTTCCTTGATTATAGGCTCCAAGGGATTGATGGTCTTACCATGCTGAAAAGGATTCAAGATTTAGGGATTTCAACGCCCATTGTAAGTATTACATCCCAGGGGAATGAAAAACTCGCTGTAGAAATGATGAAAGCTGGTGCTTTCGACTATTTTACAAAGGATCAAATTGGGGAGGAGAAGCTTCATCGAATGCTTACCAATGTAGAAACCTTTCATACCGAAAGAAGCCAGCGTTTTGCGGCTCAAGAAGAATTAAAACAGATTACAAAAAATTTAGCTGAAGCCCAAGAAATCGCCAATTTAGGTTCATGGAAATACGAACTTGGTACGGGTGAAGATTATTGGTCTGATAATGCATTTAACCTTTTTGGAGCAAAAATGGAAAGCGACGCACCTTCCTTGGAAAAGTTTTTCAAAATTGTACAAGAAGAGGATCGAGAAATTGTAAAATCTACATTTGACAAAGTGTCTAGTAGTCTCCTAGTTCAGGAAATAGAATGTAAAATCGACCATCCTGATGGAATGAAATGGTTGCTTAATAGAGTTCAGCCCATTCTCAACGAAAACAATGAATTAGAAAGTATTGTTGGCACCTCACAGGATATTACCCATCAAAAAATTGTGCAAGCGGAATTAGTAGATGCCAAACAAAAGGCGGAAGCTGCAGCCGATGCAAAAACGGATTTCCTTTCAAATATGAGTCATGAAATCCGGACTCCAATGAATGCGATTTTAGGTTTTACGGACATTCTATTCAAGGAACAAAACCTTTCTCCTATTGGAAATGACAACTTAAAGCTGATAAAATATTCTGCTGATAACCTATTGGTTATTATCAATGATATTTTAGATTTCTCTAAAATCGAATCTGGGAAAGTTACTTTGGAACGAATCAATTTTAATCCTTCAAAAGTTCTGGATAATTTACTTTCTACCCTTAAAATGAAAGCCGAGGAAAAAGGAATTAGTCTTAGTGGAGTTGTAGACAGTGATGTTCCCACTTCTTTAATTGGAGATCCTTATAGGATCAATCAAATCTTCATTAACCTTACAAATAATGCCATTAAATTTACGGATCACGGTGAGGCAATAATTAACATAAAACTGGTTTCAAAATCAGAGGGGAAGGCTCGTTTATTTTTCTCCGTTACGGATACAGGAATAGGAATTCCGGAAGACAAAATGGGAAGTATTTTCGAAAGTTTTACCCAAGCCCAAACGGATACCACACGACTATTTGGCGGTACAGGTTTAGGTTTGCCAATTACCAAAAGGTTAATTGAAATGTTGGGAGGCGAAATCAAAGTAACTAGTGAACCGAAGGTTGGTTCTGAGTTTTATTTTGAATTGGATTTTGATTTAGCAGAAGAAGAAACTAAAAAGTCAGTTCAAGCTTTACCCGAACCTACTGCTGTAAAAGATTTAAAAGGCGCCAAGATTCTTGTTGCAGAAGACAATTTGGTAAACCAAATGTTGATTAAACAAATTTTAGGTTTATGGAATGTAGATCTCAAAATTGTTGGTAATGGTAGGTTGGCCGCCGAAGCAGCAGAGACAGGTGAACACGAATTGATTCTGATGGATTTATCCATGCCAGAAATGACAGGTTATGAGGCAACAGCAGCCATTCGTGCTCTAGATGATAAAATCGTAAATAACATTCCAATTGTTGCCTTAACTGCTGATGTTTTTCAAGAAACCAAAGATCGGGTAATGTCTTCTGGCTTTAATAATTATGTAACCAAACCTTTCAAAAGTGACGTTTTGTACAATACCATAGTTCTTCATCTTGGAGAAAGCCGAAAATGGATTGCAGAACAGAAAGCCCTTTAATATTGCTTTTTACTTGAAATAAAAAACCCCAACTAAAAAGTCAGGGTTTATATTTATTTGATTAAAATCAATTAATATTCGTCTTCGTTCCAGAGAAAATCTTCCTCGGAGGGATAATCTGGCCAAATTTCCTGAATGGTTTCATAAGCCTCATCTTCATCATCCTCAATAGCTTGCAGATTTTCTACAACCTCCAATGGAGCTCCAGTACGAATGGCATAGTCAATAAGCTCATCTTTGGTTGCTGGCCAAGGGGCATCACTTAAATAACTTGCTAATTCTAGTGTCCAATACATAGTAACTGGGTTAATATTTTTTGCAAAAATAATTTTTTACTTATCCTGTGCAAGCTTAATTGCATT
>CAKZNE010000034.1 GCA_937129395.1 uncultured Cryomorphaceae bacterium
TCCTAAATCACTGTATTGTTCAATCGCTTGAAGTCTTTTGCGCGCTTCTTCTGTTATGGAATGCATCGGTGGAGCCAATAATTTACAAAAGGCTTTTTTATTTGAACGACCCACCCTACCTCTCATTTGATGCAAATCGCTTAGACCGATATGGTGGGCATTGTTTATTAAAATAGTATTGGCATTAGGAACATCCAATCCATTTTCAATTATCGAAGTGGCTACCAACACATCGAAATGGCCATCTATAAAACGTAGCATTAAATCTTCTAGTTTTTTCCCTTCCATTTGGCCATGACCAATTCCAACCTTGGCATCTGGAACCAATCTATTTATCATTCCGGCTACTTCTTTAATATTTTCCACCCTATTGTGGATCACAAACACCTGCCCTCCTCTACTCAATTCATACATTATTGAATCGCGGATAATTTCTTCATTAAATGGCGCAATTTCAGTTTCAATGGGATGCCGATTGGGTGGCGGTGTAGTCATTACGCTTAAATCACGGGCTTGCATTAAACTAAACTGTAAGGTTCTGGGGATTGGGGTTGCTGTTAAGGTTAAGGTATCTACATTAATTTTAAGGTTTTTTAGTTTATCCTTTACCCCTACTCCAAATTTTTGTTCCTCATCAATTACTAAAAGCCCTAAATCTTTAAACTTAATGTCCTTCCCTACCAATCTGTGGGTACCAATTATAATATCTAAACTTCCATCCTCTAATTTTTTAAGAGTTTCTGTTTGTTGTTTTTTGGTTTTAAATCGGTTGATATAATCAATATTACAGGGCAAACCTTCTAATCTTTTGGAAAAGGTTTTGAAGTGTTGAAAAGCCAAAATTGTAGTTGGAACCAAAATCGCAACTTGTTTACTATCAGCTACAGCTTTAAAAGCCGCGCGAACTGCAATTTCGGTTTTACCAAATCCTACATCGCCACAAATCAAACGATCCATAGGCACCAAAGACTCCATATCTTTTTTTACATCTGACGTGGCACTTACCTGATCTGGGGTGTCTTCGTAAATAAAAGAAGCCTCCAATTCATGCTGTAAATAACTGTCTGGGGAATATTGAAATCCCTTTGCGGATTTCCGTTGGGCATATAACTTAATAAGGTCAAATGCAATTTCCTTTACCCGTTTTTTGGCTTTCGCTTTTGTTTTTTGCCAAGCACCTGAACCTAATTTATTCATTGCGGGAAGGGTTCCTTCCTTGCCATTATATCTGGTTATTTTGTGTAAAGAATGAATACTGATATACAACACATCTCCTCCGTGGTAAACCAGTTTTATGGCCTCTTGTTTTTTACCATTTACATCTATCTTTTGCAAGCCTCCAAACTCCCCAATTCCATGATCTATGTGGGTTACAAAATCTCCAACTTGTAAACTGGTTAATTCCTTTAGGGTAATAGCCTGTTTTTTCTCGTATCCACTTTTAAGTTTAAATCGCTGGTACCTTTCAAAAATCTGATGGTCGGTATATACAACCATTCCCCTGTCTTGATCAATAAACCCTTCGTGGACAGTTTGAACAATCGGCTGAAATTCCACTTCGGAACCTATATCCTCAAAAATTGAGTAAAACCGTTCAACCTGTTTTGCCGTGCTACAGAGCAAATAATTCTTCCAACCTTTAGCCGTATTTTCTTTGAAGTGCTCAACCAAAAGATCGAATTTCTTATTGAAGGACGGCTGTGGTTTTATATTGAAATTAAATATCCTTTCAGCTTCAAAAAGTTTTTCGCCTCCCCATTCCACCACAGAAAAATTTTGCAAGGTTTCGTTGAAAACAGAACCGTTAATGAATAATTCTATGGGCTGGGACTGACTTATTGTTGAGTTTAGTGTTTTAAAAGACTCTTCTGCTTTCTCAAAAAGTTCATTTAATTTTTGAGCCGCCAACTTTAAGTTTTTGGACCATATTACCGTGCTACCTGTTATATAATCCAAGAAGCTCTCGCGAGTTTCCAGCATCATTTTATCTTCCACATTGGGGATTAAACTCAGTTTTTTTACCCTGTCAATACTAAGTCGAGTCTCTACGTCAAATGTTCTGATACTCTCTACCTCATCACCAAAAAACTCCAATCTATAGGGTTGATCGTGGGAAAAGGAAAACACATCCACAATCCCTCCTCGTACTGAAAACTGTCCAGGTTCCACCACGAAATCCACCCTTTCAAAATGATATTCAAATAAGCTTTCATTTAAAAAATCGATACTTAACTCATCTCCTTCTTTTATCCCAAGCGTATTGGAATTTAATTGCTTCCGAGTAACCACTTTTTCAAAAAGGGCATCTGGGTAGCTTACAATTATGGCTGGTTTTTTCCGACTATTAATTCTATTTAAAACCTCAGCTCTTAATAGAACATTCGCATTGTCGGTTTCCTCAACTTGGTAGGGTCGACGGTAGGAGCCCGGATAAAACAAGACATCTTTATCGTTGGTTATTCTTTCCAGGTCGTTAAGAAAATAGGCAGCTTCCTCCTTATCATTGAGGATAAAAAGATGCGCCCTTTGAGAATTTAGGTAGGAAGAAGCTCCTAAAAGGGAAGTAAATGAGGCGTTAATTCCACTTATTTGAATTTTTGGAAACTCATTTTCCATAAGATACTTTCCAATTTCGGAAAGACCTTCTTCTTGTAAATAATTTGGAATAAAATTGATGGTGTTATTCGCCATGGGTATAAAATAGGGAACCACCCGACTCATTTTGAGGGGTGGTGATTTTGTTTGGCTAATATAAATACAGCACCCGTTTGGAACAAACTAATGTTGGGATTTATTATTGAATTCAGCTTATTGCAGATTTAATTCGGCCTGGTGCTAGTTTATTTTTTCGAAAACGTCTACTTTTCAAACAAATTAAGGAACTATGAAAAAATTATGGACACTGCTTATTGCAGGAATATTGAGCAGCTCTTTTGCATTAGCAACTCCTGCAACGAGTTTTGAGCAAAATCCTGAAGCAAAAAAACCGAAAGCTGAGGAAATGGTGGACAAAACCATGGAAGAGTTGGGAAAGAAATTACCCCTAAGTGCAGCCAAAAACAAACAGCTAAAATCAATTTTATTGGATTTTCACACCCAAATTCCGGAAACGATGAAAAAAGGTGAGAAGGCCATGGATGCTTTAGAAGAAAAGACGAACAAAAAAGTAAAAGCTTTACTTAGTGATAAGGAATACAGCATTTACCAGGAAACAATGAAAACCTTAAAACCAAGTGGTCCGCCGCGAGGTTTAAAAATGAAATGAAAAAAAAAGGAAGCTAAAATTAGCTTCCTTTTTTTTTGACCTTTTGTGATTTTAATTTAAATCCTAAACTATTGTTAAGGGTACAATAGAAGGTAATTCTTGAGGTTAATTAGGAAATCCAAATTGTATGACCTCAATTATTACCCAATTAAAAGCTACCGAAAAGTGGAGAATGGGCCTTATTCTTTTTGCCTTAAGTCTCTTCTGTTTTGGCCTAAGCCTATTTCGAATTTACATTTCCGGAACCCGTAGTTTCTTTTTTCTCAATTGGAATTTATTCTTGGCTGCTATTCCTTGGATAGCAAGCAGCTACCTATCCATAAAACAAAAGAGTAAATTGAAAACAATATCAATTTTGCTTTTATGGATCTTATTTTTCCCAAATGCGCCCTATATACTAACCGATCTTTTTCACCTCAGGTTTTTCACCTCCGCACCAATTTGGTTTGATTTGGTTTTGGTATTATCCTTTGCTTGGACCGGCCTTATCTTTGGCTTTTTAAGTCTTAACGATCTTTATAAGTTAGGATCGAATTGGATGACAAATAGGTGGTTAAAAATTACAACCGTTTTGCTTTTGTTTCTTTCGGCTTATGGGATTTATATTGGGCGATATTTACGGTGGAATAGCTGGGATATTTTCACGCAACCCATCCGTCTTTTTCAAGAAATAACAGCGCCAATAGCAGAACCATTCCACCACCCAAAAGCATGGGGTATGACCATCCTTTTGGGGGTTTTATTAAACATTATGTTTTGGACTTTACATCAATGGAAGATGCAAAAGGCTGATTTTTAGTCCATCTTTTGATCCACAACATGATTTTCAAATCTTTTTACAGATTCCAAATCATCCTTTCTTTCAGGCATTAACATTTCTACTTTAATATCTCTGGTTAAAGCATTCTGCCTAAAATCTTCAATAATTTCGAGCACATCAGGGTGAGCTGTTTTCATTTTTCGGGCATCAATTTCCACTGAAGTTCCATCGGGAAGATCGTTTAAGGTTTTCATGATACTCACCTTATTTAGAAATGTAACCTGTTCTGATAATGCAATTTTCACAGGCTCACCATTTACATGATCTTCTGGATGGAAATGATATGGCATTTTGTAGTTTTTCCATAAAATGTGGAATATTGCTACTACCAATCCGAGGGAAATTCCAACAAGTAAATCAGTAAAAACAATTGCAATCACCGTAACGGCAAATGGAATAAACTCTGAACGTCCTTTTTTGTACATTTCCTTAATCATACTTGGCTTGGCCAATTTATAACCCACCATAAACAAGATGGCAGCCAAACTTGCGTAAGGAATTAAATTAAGAACAAAAGGTATGGATATGGCAGAAACCAATAATAATAAACCATGGAAGAATGCAGCAGCTTTGGTCTTTCCTCCAGATTGAATATTCGCGGAGCTTCTTACAATAACCTGTGTAATAGGAAGGCCACCAATAAATCCAGAAATCATATTTCCTGTTCCTTGTGCTATTAACTCTCTATTTGTTGGAGTTACCCTTTTTTGAGGATCTAATTTGTCTGTAGCCTCCACACATAATAGGGTTTCCAAACTTGCAACAAGGGCAATAATAGCTCCCGTTTTGACAATAGCTCCTGCTTTTGAAAAATCCAAATCCATAAATGAACTCCAATCTGGTGATGCGAATAAATCTATAAACCCATCAAATGATGTGGCCACTGGAATACTTACCAACTCATCTCCTTCAAGGGTAAACCATCCTGTTTTGCTATAAATCAAATTAATCACGATTCCGGCAGCTACCACAACCAAAGCGCCCTGAACCACTTTAAACAAACTAATCTTTTTCATAAATGGTCGATCCCATAAAATCAGAATGGCCATTGCAATACAGGATATAATTACCGCCCCCCAGTTAATATTATCGAGCATATAACCTAATTCACTTAGGGTATTATGTCCATCAAATTGGAAAAAAGACCAGTCCCCCTCTGGATCTTTATCATATCCAAAAGCATGAGGAATTTGTTTTAAAATAATAATTATTCCAATTCCGGCTAGCATTCCTTTAATTACGGAGTTTGGGAAATAATATCCGATAACACCTGCTTTTAAAATCCCCAAAATGATTTGAAAAAAACCTGCTATCACCACCGCACCAAGAAAAAGCTCGAAGGAACCAAGATCTTTAATAGCTTCAAGAACGATTACCGCTAAACCGGCAGCCGGACCACTCACACCCAGAGGCGAGCCGCTAATTAAGGAAACTACAACTCCCCCGATTATACCCGCAATAATTCCTGAAAACAGGGGGGCACCAGAAGCTAATGCAATACCCAAACAAAGAGGCATTGCTACTAGGAATACTACCAAACCGGCAGGAAGATCGTTTTTTAAATTTCCAAAAAATCCAGAATTTTCTTTCCTCATATTTTTATTTATTTCCCAATGGATTATACCCTTGGCATATTGTTTTATTTTATCTCAAGTGCCTTAAAAACAAGGTCTTTGTGAAATTCTACAATAGAATCTTCTCCCTTAATACTATCAGTCAATTTTGGTAAATGCTCGGCAAAAAATCGTTGTTGGTGGGCATCTTCAATTACAGCGGAAATTAACATATGGGGGTATTTATAGTCTGGCTTTATTTCCAACACCAACTTACTAACCCTTTCCACTAATTGTTTATAGGCGGCAAAAGCACCTATTTTATTTTCTTCATCTACCAATTTGTTCATATAGGCCTTGGAGGATTCAGAAATAACAATTCGATTAAGTTTAACCTCATTGATATGCTCAAAACTCCCATCTTCCTCCACTCTTTCGGCAAAAAGATGAATGGCTCTATTTAATCTTTCCTCTGCAGAATCGATATTTGCCATCCTAAAAACTAATCTGTATTCCAACCATCCCCAATACCAGCAACTTAAATACAATAACAAACGTTGTTTATTTTCAAAATACCTGTAAACGCTCGCTTCTGTTGATTGAATTTGCATGGCCAATTTCCGAAAAGTAAAACACTCAAAACCAACCTCATCAATTAAATCGATACTTCCAGAAATAATCCTTCTCCCTAAAAGACTTGACTCAGGATTCTTTAAAAAAATCTTGTCGCTTACAATGATGTTCACATTCGATATAATACCGCTCATACAGGGGTGGCTTTTGCGCGAATATAATAGTATTACTATTAAAATAAAAACGAAAAGCTAATCTCAAGGGAAAATTGTTGAAAATAAATACGGCTTATTCTTTAAATACTTGGGTTGAAGTTGCCTGAGCAGAGGGTAGAATCAACACATCGGCTATATTAACATGACTTGGTCGATTTGCAATAAATTCAATTAATTCTGCAAGATCCTGTGGTTTAAGTGCATCATAACCTTCATAAACTTTGTCAGACATTTTAGAATCTCCCTTAAACCTCACCAATGAAAATTCAGTTTCAACCAGGCCTGGAGCAATTTGAGATACCCTAATATTTTCCTTTATCAAATCTATCCTCATCCCTGTATTAATAGCATCCACTGCATGTTTGGAAGCACAATAAACATTTCCATTCCCATAAACCTCCTTTCCTGCAATAGACCCAATATTAATAATGTGTCCAGCCTTTTGTTTTAGCATAAGCGGAATTATTGCTTTAGAGACATAGAGTAGACCTTTAACATTAATATCCAACATCATCTCCCAATCTTCGATGGATCCTTCTTGAATACTCGACATTCCATGAGCATTACCCGCATTATTAATTAAAAGATCAATTTTTTGCCAATCCTTGGGGAGGGAGCCAATTTTTGAAAATACGTCTTCTCTATCCCTAATGTCAAATTGAAGAGGATAAACCTCCGTGAAATCGTTTAATTCCGACTTTAACTTTTCCAACCTTTCTACTCTTCTCCCACAAGCAATAATTTTATAACCTGATTTTCCTAAAAGCAAAGAGGTAGCATAACCAATACCAGAAGTGGCACCGGTAACAAAGGCAATTTTACTGGGCATATTTGAAAATGATTTTGAGAATAATAATTTTGATGAAAAGCTAAATTACACTTTCAGAAAAGGTTTGCGGGTGAAATTATTATTGATTCACCAAAACAGCAACTAAAACTAAAGCCAAACTGGAGTACATTACATATTGTATCATTCTCTCCTTTTCTTCATAGTCAACTTCAACAGGAACTTTTTCCTTTTTTTCGGAGAACCTAGAAAATTCTGCATTTAAAACCACATTCTTCACCAAACGATGTTCGGCTCGAATTGCAAAATCAGTAATTCTTCTTGTTTTAAAACCTTTGGCAGAAACAAGCAATGTATAATTTCCATGTGTAATTGAATCAATTCTATACTCTCCAAATTCGTTATTTACTTTAACAGTATAAACTATCTCGTTTTGTTGGTTCAAAAGACTTACAGTGGCAATAGTAATTTCCTGATCTGATGATTTGGTTTTCACATAACCACTCAATTCCGCAGTTTGCCCGAAACCGAACATAACCGTTCCCATCATAAAAATGGAAAGGAAAAATAGGTGGTTTGAATTTATCATTTAGTTTGACAATTATTGCGTTGATTTAAAATTAGAGCCCTCCAAATGGAAATGGTTGCTCCGGAATTTCCTTCAATTTCTGGAAGATAAAACTAATGCTCAACATTCTGTACTATCAGCTTGATTTTATTCGTTATTCACAAAACAATCAAAATGAAATATTTCCTGAATAGCTCCGTGGTTTTTATAATGGTTTGCATTTTTATATTCCTGAATTTTAGGGCGATTAAACCCAAACCAACTCCAGAAAAGCAAATTTCATTTTCATCAAAACCAAGCAAGGACAGCCTTTTTGTTGGGCACCAAAATTACATTAGTGATGGATTTGATTTTCCTGTTGGATTCCCTAATGCTAAGGCCTACTATAATGCACAGAAGTTTAAAGAAAACCAGCATTTAGGTGAGGACTGGAACGCTGTTACTGGTGGCGATAGCGATTTAGGCCATCCTATTTTTGCAATTTCCCATGGTTTTGTAAGTCAATCCTATGATGCTGGTCCAGGCTGGGGTAATATTATTCGCATTATTCATAAAACCCAAAATGGAGAAAAAGTAGAATCCCTTTACGCCCATTGTTTGGATCGCTTAAGTAAAAAAGGAGATTGGGTAAAAAGAGGCGATACTATTGCGACTATAGGCAATGCAAATGGAGCCTATCTAGCCCATTTGCATTTTGAAATTCGTGAAGATTGCACTTTGGATTTAGGTCCTGGATACCCTAGCAATACTGAAGGTTATATCTGTCCAACGGATTTTATTACTGCAAACCGTCCAAAACTTTAGTTCCTATTTTTATTTTTTCGATGCCTGTTCTGAATAAATATCTTTTGCCAAGGAAACGATTCTAAGGTATTCTGCCCTATAGCCATTTTCATCTCTTCCCTTGCCCTTTTTCGCCAATTCCAAAAGGGATTCAAAACTACTTTCACCTTTATATTCAGAATCTTTTAAAACCATCGCCAGTTGGGCAATACTCAACATAAAGTCAAAATCCGTGTTGGTATTATCCATTGTTGCATCAATTACTTTAATATCTAATTCACTTCTTATTTTTCCAGGTTTCTTATGACGAATTTTGAGGGTCGCTAATTCTTGGGAATTGGTGGTTTTACTTTCCTTTTTAGATTTTTGATATTTCAAAGGATCTACTCCCTTTCCTCCTAGTAATTTCTCGCCCACTTTCACCCCCACAGGAATAATCTCGAAAAGCACCGTAACACTATGTCCAGAACCAATATCCCCAGCATCCTTTGTATCATCATTAAAATCTTCATCCGCTAATTGTCTGTTTTCATAACCCAGTAAACGATAGGCTTGTACTTTATTTGGATTAAACTCAATTTGGAATTTGGCATCCTTTGCAATGGTGTTTAATGTTGATCCCATTTCATTTACCAATACTTTTTTAGCCTCTAGGAGATTATCGATATAGGCATAATTACCATTGCCCTTATCCGCCAATTTTTCCATTTTAGAATCTCTAAGATTTCCAGTTCCAAAGCCCAAAACACTTAATGAAACGCCTAACTCTCTTTTCTCTTCAATCAATTTAACCAATTGATCATTATCGGAAATCCCAACATTAAAATCCCCATCGGTTGCCAGAATCACACGATTAATTCCCTTCTTTTTAAAATTTTCCTGGGCAACTTTATAAGCCAATTCAATTCCCGCCCCTCCTGCAGTGGAACCTCCGGCTTGTAATTCTTCAAGAGCCGCAATTATTTTTTCTTTTTGATTTCCTGAAGTCGATGGTAAAACCAATCCACTATTTCCTGCGTAAACAACAATCGCAACATTATCTTTTTCCCTCAGATTATGAACCATCATTTTCATGGACTTTTGCAACAAAGGCAGCTTATCTGCTGAAGACATGGATCCAGAAACATCCAAAAGAAAAACCAAATTGGCAGCAGGGATGTTTTCTATTTCCAGCTTTTCCGTATTTAATCCAATTTGCAATACCTGATGCCCTTTTGCCCATGGACATTCCCCAAGTTGAGTATTTACCGAAAATGACTTTCCCTTTTCAGGATTTGGATAATCATAATTAAAATAATTAAGCATTTCTTCCAATCTTACCGCATCTTGTGGAGGTAATTGTCCATCCATAATAAAACGCCTCATATTGGCATAGGCCGCCACATCTACATCTGAAGAAAAGGTAGAAAGGGGTTTTTCTAAAGGACTGAAAAACTTGTTTTCTGGAAGGGATTGGTAGCTTTCCGCGTTCGGGGTTTCATAAAAGACACTTTGACTTGCATTTGTTTTAATCCCATCAATGTAATACACCGTATGGGACCTTTCACTCTTTGGTGCGTCATACATTAAAACTACCTCCAACAACTCTTGGGAATTTTCTGATAATTCAATATTCCTTAATACGGTGCTATCTTTTAATAGAACCAATTTTTTTATTATGCTTTTGTTATATCCAGCGAAATCTATTTCCATTTTATAAGTTCCAGCAACCAAATTCCTTAAGATATAATTCCCATCGAAATCGCCTGTGGTTCCATATTTTACAATGCCAGAATCTGAACGAAGTATAATATTCGCCAAGGGGATTGATTCTTTAGTTTTTGCATCAATTATTTTCCCTTTTACACTTGCTGATGGCATCTGTCCAACCAACAAAATAGGTAAAACCAACATTAACAGAATAAAACATCTTTTTAGGATTTGCATAGCTCTCATTTTAATGTGAATATTTCATTTGACCAATGGTAAAAATGAAACCCCTCGATGGGATTGTATTATTTGGAGAAACAAAATAACATTTGGTTGCTTGGATTATTAAAAAAGCACCTTACAAATTGAAACAGGAAAGCCTAACTTTGCTAGATAAGATGGGGAACATTACTAAAACAAAATTAAAAGTATTGGCGATTGGTCTCGGGGTTTTCGCATTGGCTTTTTTGTCCTTTAGACCGATAATTAATCTAACTTTAGAGGATTGCGAAAAAATGGAAGGACCAATGTTTGAAGCTTTTATTTCACCCAAAAACGGGGATGTCTATTTTCAACTATCCAATAGTGACAAACATTTTAGGATCAATAATGGAAAAAACGCAGGAATAAGTCAATCCATGCTTGATTCGATGGCCGAACAGCAAATTGTGATTTACCTGGTAAACCATTGGACATTATTAGACACCCAAAACAATTACCCACATGTAGCTCAATTGGAATGGAAGGGAAAAGTTATTTATTCTGAATTTTAGGGAAACTTTTAGCCTTCTGGATTATGTTTTTTCATAAACCCTTCAGCTACTTCAACCATTTCTTTATTTCCACAGAAAAAAGGAACTCTTTGGTGCAGTTCTTTTGGATCTAAATCCATAATTCGAGTATAACCATCTGTTGCTTTTCCTCCGGCTTGTTCAATAATAAAAGCCATAGGGTTGCATTCATAAAGCAATCTCAATTTACCATTTGGAGCAGTTGTTCCTCTAGGGTAAATATAAATCCCGCCTTTCATTAAGTTTCTGTGAAAATCGGCAACTAGGGAACCAATATACCTAGAGGTAAAAGGACGATTTGTGCCTTCATCCAATTCTTGGACCCATTTTAGATATTGTTTTACCCCTTCAGGAAAGTGAACATAATTTCCTTCATTAATGGAATAAATTTTTCCCGTTGCAGGGGCTTGCATATTATGGTTTGACAAAAAGAACGAACCAATACCCGGGTCATACGTAAATCCATGAACTCCGTTACCTGTTGTAAAAACAAGGATGGTTGAAGTTCCATAAATCAAATAACCAGCAGCTACTTGTTCATTTCCCGGCTGTAAAAAATCTTCTAATTCTACAGGAGTTCCTGGTTTAGAGATTCTTCTATAAATACTAAAGATTGTACCAACAGATACGTTTACATCGATATTTGAGGAACCATCTAAAGGGTCAATTAAAACCACATATTTGGCATCATTGTGCATATCCTCATCAAAGGCCACAAAGTCTTCCATTTCTTCAGAAGCAATTCCACAAATCTCACCTCTACTTTTTAAAGTACTGATAAACAAATCATTTGCTAAAACATCCAATTTCATTTGGGCTTCACCCTGAACATTTTCACTTCCAAATTTTCCAGTGATTTCCGCTAAACCAGCTTTATTTATTTCCTGATTCACCATTTTACCGGCCAATCGAATCGAACTTAATAGTGCGCTTAATTCACCTTTAGCATAAGGGAAATCTTTCTGGTTCTCGATGATAAACTCACCAAGTGTGATATGTCTTTGCATGAACTTAAGAGGTTTGGCCACAAATGTATTCAATCGATTTTATTCCAATGCAAGGTTGAGGGGTTATTTTAAAAATAGAGAATACAACAAGCTTTTTAAAGGACTACCGTTCAGGACCAATAGGCCTATCTGGGGGGCGGATGTCGATATTCTGTCCGGAATTAAATTTTACCTGAGGTCTTAAATGCCACCAGTCATCATCCCATTCCAAACCATCATAGGTCATATCCGGGCCATACATATTATACAAACCTTTTAATCTTGGATTTGGCGGACAGAGGTGATCCATAATTATCATTTCCTTTTCTTCATTCCATTTTACGGATGCTGAATATTCGGTAGAGTAGGACAAAATTAATCGCATTGGAGCTTTGCGAAATTTCTTGTCCATAAAATCTTCAATATAAAAAACCTTAGCACCGAACTTTGGTCTGCCCCTTCTATCAATCGAAATAACCTCAACAACTTTTCGCTGGGTTGGTTTATCTGGAGAATAGCCCAATAAAGTATAAACTTTTTTCCTCCTCTTTTTCGTTGTGATGAGTTTATAATAAATGGCACCGTACCATTGATTGGCTTTGAGAATACTAAAATCTGGTTCTCTTAAGTTTTGTTTTTGATCAACTAAGGATGTTAAAGCTATTCCCCTTCTTGTTTTTGCGGCGATAATGCCAAAGGGTTTCAGATCGAAAAGTGAATCTGGCAAAACCCATGTGAAAATTCTAAATTCATTTTCTTCCTCAGAAACACTTACCATCGTGCTTACCTCCTTTAGAGGATCTGCATAACCTTCGTTGTAGGACAAATAATCTTGCAATAATTCTGAAAACCTACTATTGGCCTTTTTGCGAATTTTAAATTCTGGGCTATCTCTTATGGTTTGCCCAAGTACGATCAAACTGTCTTTAATCGCAGGAAGATCTACAGCTACCTGAGCGGGTAGCTGAAAAGAAAAAAGCAGCATGAAAATAAAACTGATTCTCATGCTGCTAAAAACGTTGCTTTTTGTGCAAAAGTGTTTAGTCAAGATGAAGAAAATCTTTTTTCGCATAAAGCTCCTTTTCAGATTCTACATTCTCCTCATCGGGAACGCAGCAATCTACAGGGCAAACTTCGGCGCATTGTGGTTCTTCATGAAAACCCATACATTCTGTACACTTATCTGTAACAATATAGAAGACATCATAGTCCACTGGCTCTTGCGCTTCATCCGCCTCAAAGGAGCCATTTTTCGTTACCACATTGCCTTTTAGGCCTGTCCCTTCGGAGAATCTCCACTCTTGGGCACCTTCATAAATTGCGTTGTTCGGACACTCTGGCTCACAAGCTCCGCAATTAATACACTCATCTGTTATCTTAATAGCCATATTGATTCTTACTTTTGCGCAAATTTAATAAATAGATAGAGGCTCATGTTAGAATTATCGAGAAGGATTTTCGCTTTTGAAACCTTAGGCCGATTTTTAAGTCAATTTCAAGAGGAAAGAAAGGATGAAGATCTTCAGAAATTAAACAAATACTTTTTAGCGGAATACCGCGAAACGATAAGCCAAGCGGGCATTTACAACAATTGGTTTACCAAGGAAAATGTAGAATACGCTCTAAAAGAATGGAGTGAAGCGCTTACAAAAGAAAATTTAGAAGCATGGATAAATAATTATTCTGAGGACCATTTTAATAATGACGCCTCCAAAACCATCGCCCTTATAATGGCGGGCAATTTGCCACTAGTTGGTTTTCATGATTTTCTATCTGTTTTACTATCAGGACATAAGGCTTTAATAAAACCTTCGAGCGATGATATGAGGCTTTTGCCTTTTATCTGCCAAATTTTGGTGGCAATAGAGAAAAGTTTCGCCTATTATATTGAATTTGCGGAAGGAAAAATCGATAATTTTGACGGAGTGATCGCAACGGGAAGTAATAATTCATCGCGCTATTTTGAATATTATTTCAGTAAGTATCCAAATGTAATCCGCAAAAACAGAACATCTATTGCGGTTTTAAATGGGAATGAATCTGAAGAGGAATTGAATTTATTGGGCGAAGATGTTTTCCGTTATTTTGGATTGGGATGCAGAAATGTTTCCAAGATCTATTTTCCAAAAGGATTTAATAAGGATAAAATTTTTGAAGGCTTCTTTGCTTATAAAGAGGTTGTAGACAATAATAAATACGCCAACAATTTCGATTATAATCGCGCGATTTTCCTTTTGGAAAAACATGATTTTTATGAAAATGGATTTGTAATCCTTAAAAAAAGCGAATCGCTACATGCGCCTGGTGCCGTTGTTTTTTATGATGAATATGAATCATTGAAAGAATTGGAGGAAAAACTAAAACCTCAACAAAACGAATTGCAATGTGTCGTTTCTAAGGAGGAGTTTTTTGGTGAAACTGTAAACTTTGGACAAAGCCAAAAACCTAAACTTTGGGATTATGCGGATCATGTTGACACTATAAAGTTTTTAAGAACAGTCTAGCACTTCAGAACTAAATTATAAATTTTGAGGCTTGTTGTTGATTGAAAATAATAAACAGCCCAAAACCTTCTGATTTTAAAGCTTATTTTTGCCCCCAATGAAATTAATCCACTTTTTAAAAAGCAAAACATTTTTCGCCAATTTAGCGGTGGCCATTGTGCTTTTGGCTCTATTATTTTGGGGTTTTAACTCTTGGCTTTTTTCCTATACTCGTCACGATAAAAACATTGAAGTACCTAGTTTGTACCGACTTTCTACTCCTGAGGCGGAGCAAATGTTAGGCGATTTGGAATTGGAATTTAATGTATTAGATTCTTCGGAATACGACCCTGAATTTCCCAAGGGAGCTATTATCGGTCAGTATCCAGATTCTGGGTCCTCAGTAAAACCAGGACGGTTAATTCTATTAACTATCAACCCTTTACAGGCTAAAAAAATTGAATTACCCCAATTATTGGAAAAATCTAAACGTAGAGCGATTTACGATTTAGTTTCCAAAGGATTTAAGGTTGGAGAAATTGAATATGTGCCAGATATTGGAAAAGATGTGGTGGTAAATGTGAAAATTGATGGTGAATTTGTGAAAGGTAATTCAGCCTACGAAAAAGGCACCGAAGTTACTTTAGTATTAGGTGCTGGATTAGGAAATCAAAAAGTGAGGGTTCCCTATTTAAAGAGATTGACTTTGGAAGAAGCTGAGGCAAAATTACTACAGTATTCTCTAAACAAAGGAGCCATTAGTTATGACGAGGATATAACCGACACAGCAGCAGCATTGGTATTTGACCAGAATCCTAGTGCAAGTCTTTTACCCTTCCTTTTTCAAGGAGAACAGGTTGATATTTGGCTCACAAACGACTATACCAAACTACCTATCGATACGTTAGAGTACCTTAAATTTCAAACCCTTGATTCTCTCGCAAATGCTTTATCCGATACAGCGATCGTGGATACTCCTCATTAGTTTTTTAATTCTTTTTTGTCTATCATTTTCCAGTTTCGCACAAAGACCGGTTGCAAAATTGACAGGCTTTAGCTCCATGCCTATTCCTGAAAAATCAGATTTAGAAATTTCAAAAAAAACAGCGGCTTCCTTAAATCTACCCTTACTTATTGATTTCAGTTCTTTTGAAAATCAATCGGACAGCATTTATTTCGAAGATCATTATGTATTCTTCAATAACCACATGGCCCAGGATCCAATTTCCAAAGGTGTAGCCACTTTTGATGGATTAAACGAATATGGAAGAGCCTACGATATTTCAAAAACAGGGACCGACACTGCGGATATGTTAACCTCCAAACCCATAAACTTAAACGGAGCAGGGGATACTGTTTTATTTTCCTTCTTTTACCAAAAAGGTGGTTTTGGTGAAGTCCCTGCTTTTGATGATTCTTTGAGTTTGCGTTTTTTCAATCCCGTAACCCAAAAATGGAATTCGGTTTGGAATGTATCAGGAACCTCAACTACTTCTAATTTTAAACAAGTAAGTATTCCAATTTTAAATGACGATTACTTAAATGATGGTTTTAAATTCCGTTTTATCTCTTTTGGAAGTTTACAAGGAGCTTTCGATAATTGGCATCTTGACTATTTAAGTTTAAATGAAAATCTTGGTTTAAAAGATTCTCTATTTGAAGATGTGGCCCTTCTTTCGCAAACTCAAAGTTTAATTAAGGATTATGAATCCATGCCTTGGTTTCATTACGATACTTTATTGAACGAGCAAACTACCCAGCTAAAAATGCGGATGAATATTATTGAAGATGTTTTAACAGGGGGTAATATAAATTTCAACTTTTTTAAAATCAGTCAAAATGGAACTACTTTAAAAGCTTCTAAACCTGGAGTTTCTAAAAACGCTACAACAGAGGGTTTTGTAAACCGAAGAGTTGTATATCCATTTCTATCGCCAATAAATAACAATGGCACCTTCAATCCCTTAACTTATCCACCAACATCGGAGTTTACGATTAATGCAGAATACCACATTTCCGGTACAAACTCCAGTCCTGGGCCACAACAAACCAACGACACCTTATACCGAAAACAAGAGTTTAAAAATTATTATGCCTACGACGACGGCTCGGCAGAAAGAGCTTATGCTGTAGAAGGCAACCAAGATGGGTTTATCATTGCAAACTACCAATTGGGCATTGCCGGAGGAGATAGCCTAAAAGGAGTTTATATTTATTTCGCTCCTGCTTCCTATGACATTACACAAAATGAATTTTCCATTGTGGTTTATTCCAACAAAAACGGTCTTCCAGACACACTTATTTATGAATCTGATTCCATTTACACTCCTCAATTTACAAGTCATAATTTCTATTTGCCTTATGTTTTGGACAAATCGGTTTTTGTGAGAAATAACTTTTTTGTAGGAATTCGCCAGAAAAACAATATCCCATTAAGCTTGGGTTTTGATGTTTTCAATCAAAATAGGAACAGCTCCTTTTATGGAAAATTAAATGACTATTATCAAAACTTGGATGAAGGGGTTCTAATGATGAGACCTTTTTTCAGATACCTTCCAAATGATATTGGTACAGTGGAAAATGAAATATCTGAAATTGGATTTAGCCTTTTCCCAAATCCAAATAATGGGCGTTTTAGAATTGAATTGGAAAATAAAGACTCCAATGATGAATTTGAATACCACATTCTTAACCTTTCCGGGCAACTAATAAAATCCGGTAAATTGAATAATGAGGAGATTGATATGGGAAGTATTAAACCCGGCATCTACATTCTTCAGCTTAATTCCTTGAAATTGAATTCCAAACCAGGGTTCAAAAAAATAATGATTACAAATTAATGTCACCAGATATACCCCAAGACCCAGAATTGGATAATGAATCCGAAAATGACGAATTATACGAACATCATCGGCTGGATGCGGATAGTGGTCAGAATCCAATGCGGGTCGATAAATACTTAGACAATTTAATACCTAATACCTCCAGAAATAAAATCCAACAGGCAGCTAGTGCAGGGAATATTTTGGTGAATGGGAAAGCTGTAAAAAGCAGTTATAAGGTAAAGGCTTTGGATGTAGTTCAGGTGGTTTTTTCGCATCCTCCAAGGGAAATAGAATTAATCCCACAAGACATTCCCATTAACATCCATTTTGAAGATGACTATCTTATTGTATTAAATAAAACTCCGGGAATAGTTGTACACCCAGGTTACGGCCATTATTCTGGAACTCTTGTTAATGCCCTTTTATTTCATTTTCAAAACTTACCGGGTAAGGATCAAACTCGCCCGGGTTTAGTTCATCGTTTGGATAAGGAAACCAGTGGAATTATGGTGGTAGCAAAAGAAGAAGTTGCCATGGCACATTTAGCTAAACAATTTTTCGATCGTAGCTCCAAACGAACTTATCAAGCTTTGGTTTGGGGAAATGTTAAAGAGGAAGAAGGAACCATTACAGGCCATATTGGAAGAAGCAAGAAAAACAGGAAAGTTTTCTCCGTTTACCCTGATGGGGAGGAAGGAAAACATGCTGTAACTCATTATAAGGTGTTGGAAAGGTTTGGGTATACAACTTTAGTGGAATGCAAACTTGAAACCGGCAGAACTCACCAAATTAGAGTTCATATGAAATATATTGGTCACCCTTTATTTAATGATAAGGAATATGGTGGCGATGCTATTTTAAAAGGAACCACATTTACAAAATACAAGCAGTTTGTAAACAACTGTTTTGGGGTTTGTCCTAGGCAGGCTTTACATGCCAAAACTTTGGGATTTCAGCATCCACATTCTAAAGAGGATATGTCATTTAATTCTGAATTACCAGAGGATATGACCAATCTATTGGAAAAATGGAGAAATTATTCACAGCATGTAAAATAAACTTTCATGCCTACCCAAACCTCTTTTGCTCATTTGCCGTTAATATTTGTAGATCCCTTTGTACTTTTACATCAATGATTAATAAACGCCTTTTTACAGTTCTTGGAATTTTAGTTTTGGTTTTAGCTTTTAGCCAATGCCGAAAAGACAGAGTGGTTGATTCTGATTTACCTTCTACTCCAATAGGAACTCCTTACACTTTAGAAATACCAACAGGTTTTCCAGCACCTTATATTCCAGCAGGTAATCCTCTAACTGTTGAGGCTATAAAACTAGGTAGGCATTTATTTTTTGAAAAAAGGCTTTCTGCGGATAATTCAATGTCTTGCTCTAGTTGTCATCTGCAATTAGCGGCTTTTACAGACGGAAAAATTTTGTCGGAAGGAATTCGGGGTTTAGAGACACGGAGACATGCGATGACCATTTTTAATTTGGCCTGGCAAGAACATTTTTTTTGGGATGGGAGGGCGATGTCTTTAGAAGAGCAAGCTTTAATGCCTATACAGGATGAATTTGAATTGGATAATGAATTGGATACGGTCGTAGCAAGACTTTCCAAGGATCCTCTTTACCAAAAACTATTTACGGATGCATTTGGGGATCAAACCGTAACTCCAGTTAGAATCGGTAAAGCTATTGCTCAATTTGAGAGAATTATTGTTTCTGCCAATAGTGAGTTTGATAGCGTAATACGATTGAAAACAAAATTGGAATTTAAAGATCTAAGCGCCAGGCGAGGTTACGATATGTTTAGTTCTGAAACTGGGGATTGTTTTCATTGCCATGGAGATCTTGAAACTGCCTATCAACTTAGTGCATTTGGAAAAGACCTTCAGTTTTCGAATAATGGTGTTTTATCTTCAGTACAACAATTAAATGATAGAGGTCGAGAGGAAGTTACTGGAGACACAAACCATCGTTCCCAATTTAAAATTCCATCAGTAAGGAATGCTGAATTCTCTTTGCCTTTTATGCACAACGGCAGTATACCGGATTTAGACAGCTTAATAAAATTCTATGAAAAGGGATTACATATTACTCCTAAAACTGATCCCAATATTGCTAAGATCAATGGTTTGGGAAGAAAAAATTGGTCAATCGCCCAAAAAGCAGATCTTAAGGCTTTTATGAAATCACTTACGGATTACAGCTTTTTAACCGACACCAATTACAGCAGTCCCTTTTAGAAATTATTTTGGTGCTCTGAGGTATACTACTTTTTTGGTTTCGAAAAATTCTTCTTCAAAAAAGTCTTTTAAATCCACCACTTTAGGGTGCTTTAGATTTTTCAATTCTTCCTCTAAATCACCACCTTTGAGATACAGGATCCCGTTTTTCAATCCTTTTCTATTTTCAGGGGTTTCCTTAAACTTCTTTTTTGTCCAAGGCATAAATTTGTCAAAATGACTAACGGCTCTTGAAACAATAAAATCATATTGGTTCTTTAAGGATTCGGCTCTCACATGCTCGCCTTTTACATTTTCCAATCCCAATTCTTTGGCAACTTCATTTACCACCTTTATTTTTTTTCCTATAGAATCAACAAGGTGAAATTGGGTTTCTGGAAACATTATGGCCAAGGGAATTCCAGGAAAACCACCACCAGTAC
>CAKZNE010000035.1 GCA_937129395.1 uncultured Cryomorphaceae bacterium
CAAAATCCACAAGGTGAAATATTATCTGCCAATGTTTCTGCTCAGGAAATTTTAGGATTAAGCATTGATCAAATGCAAGGAAGAAGTAGTGTAGACCCACGATGGGCCGCTATTCATTTGGATGGAAGTCCCTTCCCGGGCGAGACACATCCTGCGATGATGACCATCAAAACTGGTAAAACGTATAAGAATATTGTAATGGGGGTTTATAGGCCCACCTCAGATGATACCGTTTGGATAAATGTAACATCAGTTCCTTTGTTTAGAGATGATGATGAAATTCCTTTCCAAGTTTTTACAACTTTCGATGATATTACAGCACGAATTGAGGCCGAACGGGCATTAAAAAAATCTGAAAAAGCAAAAAATATTGCCATTGAAGATAGCAGGGTAAAATCAAATTTCCTCGCCAATATGAGTCATGAAATCCGAACTCCATTAAATGGAATTGTTGGGATGATTGATGTAATGAGCAAGTCACATAATTTTGAAAAAGCCCAAGAAGATCAAATCGATATTATCAAAAAATCCTCTTTGGTTTTATTGGATATTCTCAATGATATTCTCGATTTATCCAAATTAGAAGCCGGTCAATTCCAAATTCACAAAAGACCATCTCAGATAAATGGAATTATTCATCAAGTAGAAAATCTTTTTTCAGCCCAGGTTAAAAACCAAAATATTGATTGGAAATCCTACTACGATAAAGACCTTGAAGATTATCTTTTATTAGATGACGCTAAAATCACTCAAGTAATTTCTAATTTGGTAGGGAATGCCGTTAAGTTTACCCAAAAGGGTTGTATAACGGTCAGCTCACGATTCATTGCCCTAAAGGATGATGAAGTTGAATTTAAAATAGAAGTAAAAGATACAGGTGCTGGAATCTCAGATTTAGATCAAAAAGAAATTTTCAAAGAATTTAAGCAAGCCCAGGGCGAGGCCATTTCCAAACATAAAGGAACCGGGCTTGGTTTGGCAATTTGCAAAAACCTCATTGAATTAATGGGGGGTGAAATTGGCGTTTACAGTGAGCTCGGAAAGGGATCTACCTTTTGGTTTAGTTTATCGGCCAAGAAGGTTGAGGTAGAAAAAAGTTTGGAAAATACAACAGACCCTGCAAAAGCAAATTCCAGTCGGTCAGAGTTTGGACTTAAAGTTCTATTAACCGACGATAACGAAGTAAATATTAAAGTTGCTGAGTTTATGTTAGGGCAAATGAAGTGTGAAATTGTACCAGCACTAAATGGACAAGAAGCAATAGACAAGGTTGCAGAACATGATTTTGATTTGATTTTAATGGACATCCAAATGCCCGTTATGGACGGTATCGAGGCTACCCAAAAGCTTAGAGAAATTCATACTAAACTTCCGCCAATTATTGGACTAAGCGCAAATGCTATGGAGGGTGATGCTGAAAAATTTATTAATTTAGGTTTGGATGATTATTTGAGTAAACCTCTAACCATAAACACCTTAAAGGAAAAGTTGAACCAATGGTTTCCTGCCTAAGACTTAATCATCAATTTCTATTATTTCTTTTAAATTTTTAGCGAAATTTGCTTTTCAACAGCAGACCAAGAACCATGAATTGCAATTTTGATGATTTAGCCGATAATGCTCGAATTTGGATTTTTCAAAGCAAGAATAAATTAGAGGAAAAGGAAGAGGCATTCATTAACCAGGAATTAACTGAGTTTACTGCTTCTTGGCAGGCCCACGGAAATGATTTATTGGCAGCCCATAAAATTTACCACAACAGATTTGTTATTGTGGCATTGGATGAAGCCAGTTACCAAGCTACCGGATGTAGCATCGATAAGCTTACGCATTTAGTTCTGAAAATGGAAAAAGAATTTGGCTTGAATTTATTGGATAGAATGCAGATTGCCTTTTTGGAAGACGAAGAAGTATTGAGTCTTCCAATGTCGAAATTCAAAGCTAAAATTGGCAGTGAGTTTAGTAAATCAACTATGGTTTTTAACAATATGATTGAAACAAAAGCCGATTTATTTGACAAATGGAATGTGGAATTAAAAGACAGTTGGCACAAGCAAATGCTTTCCTAAATATCCTTTAAAACAGCCATAAATTCGTCGTGAACTGCTGATGACGAGGCCGATATCTCTCCTCCAAAAAGGAAATCATTACCGCCAGAATAATCACAAACTACACCGCCAGCTTCTTTAACCAAAACCACCCCTGCTGCAACATCCCAAGGGCTCAATCCATATTCAAAAAAACCGTCGAATCTTCCACAGGCAACATAAGCTAAATCTGTTGCTGCCGAACCCAATCGCCTTACTCCTCTGGTTTTATGAATAAAAGATTTTAATATATTGATAAATTCCTCCATGCGATCAAAATCGTAATAAGGGAAACCTGTGGCAATTAAAGTATCCGACAAATTTGCTTTTTCACTAACACGAATTGCTTTTCCATTTAAAAATGCGCCTCCATCTTTAAAGGCAGAAAAGCATTCCTTCTGTCCAATTTCATAAACAACACCAGCAACAATTTCCTCACCCTCCTTTAGGGCAATACTAATGGCGAAAACAGGAATATTATGAAGAAAATTAGTAGTCCCATCCAAAGGATCAATTATCCAATTTAATGTGGGTTGACTTTTGGTTTCCGTTCCTTCTTCGGCAATAAAACCCGCTTCTGGTAAAATCTTTTTTAATCCAGCAACCAGCAACTCCTCAGCTCCTTTATCTACAAAACTCACCAAGCTATTCAAACTTTTCGTTTCGATTTGGGAGTCGGAAACTTGTTTTCTATGATTTTCAATAAAAGCCACCGTTTCTTCGGTAAGCTTTATCATGGAATCGGATATCGTTTTGTAGTTGAGCATAAAATCTTTTGGGCTATTATCCAATTTAAAATGTTCTAATTGAGGATCTTCTCTTCCTTCCATTCTTCAAAAAGAACGGTTCCATCGTCTCCAATTTCCTTTAAAACTACTTTGCTTTTTGTATTAATCAATTCCGGATTCCAAAGGCTTTTTACTTTTACATAATTCTCTGTAAATCCGGTGATATAACCTTCTTTAAAATTTCCTTCAAACAAAACTTCTTTGGTTTTACCGAGTTGGGATTCATAAAACAAGCGTCTTTTTTTGGCCGACAAAACTCTCAGCATTTTGCTTCTTTTTTTCCGAATGCCAAAATCAACAGCTAATTCCATTTCAGCAGCTTCTGTATTATCCCTTTCGCTGTAGGTAAATACATGTAGGTAGGAAATATCTAAAGAATTTAAAAAATTATAAGTCTCTAAAAAGTGTTCCTCAGTTTCTCCAGGGAAACCAGTAATTACATCCACACCGATGCAACAATCTGGCATTACCCTTTTTATCTCCCTTACTCTTTCGATATACAGTTCCTTTTGATATCGTCTTTTCATTTTAGCCAAAATCTCATTAGAACCAGATTGAAGAGGAATATGAAAATGAGGAACGAACCTTTTGGATTTTGAAACAAAATTTATGGTTTCATTTTTCAATAAATTGGGTTCGATGGAGGAAATTCTGAACCGATCAATTCCTTCTACTTGATCCAAATTTTGAATAAGATCTAGAAAAGTATGCTCGTGTTTTTTATTTCCAAATTCGCCCTTGCCATAATCACCGATATTCACACCGGTTAAAACAATTTCCTTGGCTCCCTCTGCCACAATCTTTTTTGCATTCTCAATTACATTCTGAAGGCTATCGCTCCTAGAAATACCTCTTGCCAAAGGAATAGTACAATAAGTACATTTATAATCACATCCATCCTGAACCTTAAGAAAGGCACGGGTTCGGTCTCCAATGGAATAAGACCCAACATAAAAATCCGCTTCATCAATTTCGCAGGAATGTACCTCGCCCAAATCATTTTTGGTAAGATCTTCCAAGTAGTCCGTAATTTTAAACTTTTCCGTTGCTCCCAAAACTAAATCCACACCTTCAATGCTAGCAATTTCATCAGGTTTCAATTGAGCATAACAGCCTACCACCACCACAAAAGCATCTGCATTCGATTGCAAACCTTTTCGCACCCAATACTTACATTCTTTATCGGCATTATGGGTAACTGAACAGGTGTTGATTACATAAACATCTGCCTTTTCCTCAAATTTCACCTGTTGATAACCACCTTCACCAAAATCCCTTGCTATTGTTGATGTTTCCGAGAAATTCAACTTACATCCAAGGGTGTGAAAAGCTACCTTCCTTGCATTCATTTCCATTTGGCAAAGATAAAAGGCTTTATGGAATGTTTTCTATGAAAGATGGATTGAATTATTTAGCTTTTGATTTCCTTCTAAAAAGTCGGATTTGATTTTTTTGACCTTCGGAATTGGCAATAGGAAGCTCCAAATAATTCTCATTAATACTTTCAAAAAGTTCCATTTCACAAGGCTCCAATTTCTTATTCCCATAAACCAAAACATAATCGATCAAAAACTTATTTTCTGAACCTTGATTGTTCTTCCATTTAAGACAATCCTCCCCTTTATGACCTGAACCTTGTAGGCTAATGGAAGGGAATTTATCTTTCCATTTTACTGGAAAATAACCATAGTTGGCTTCGTAATTATCCAAAATCAATATTTTCCTTCCTAATCCCCAATAGGTCGAAAAATGCCTGCCTTTAAATCCTTCTCCATTCCAAATATTCAATACAACAGAACCATCCTCAATAGAT
>CAKZNE010000036.1 GCA_937129395.1 uncultured Cryomorphaceae bacterium
CCGCTCTTTTCTTTTACTTTTTTCAACCGTAAATTATTGATAAACAAGAGGCTAGATGATTTTTGTCATGTACTAAGACAAATGAATTAGAAAAATTCAATATTCCAACTGGGATTTGGGTAAAATTTACAACATTATTGGTGTCAACTTTTTGGTGGTTATCTTAAAATTAGGGCTAACAGGTTTTTTCTAAGCCTTTTTATATTTCCAATTATTTGTAAATAATTCCTTACTCTTAACTGGCATTTAATAAATGCTAAACCTATTGACCATCTAGGATACGGCTAATCAAAAACAGAAAAAAGGACCTTTAAACCCAAATTTCATGAGGTTTCCTAAAAGTTGTACAAATTGGAATTCAGTCCGTTAAATAACCCAAAAAAAACAGGCCCCCATCCCTGGAAGCCTATTTCATCAATTCATTAAATCAGAACCGAATTGGTTCTATTTAAGCTATTATTTTACAAACTTCTTCGTTTCAATAAGTCTGCCTTCGCTAGCAATTTTTGTTACATAAACACCGCTTGGAAGTTCCGATAACTCTATGTTTTCACTTTGGGTAATTGTTGTTGTTTTAACAATTTGTCCAGCTAGATTGTAAATGCTAATATCAAGAGAACCTATTCCATTTATATATTCAATATGAAATTGATTGTTGGCATAGAATGTTTCCAATTCAAAAGTATTCGCTTCAACAGAACTCAATGAACCGTTTGTTAAAGTAAGAGAAATTTGATTGTTGCTTAGATCTGCATCATCAATTGATGGACAACAAGTTGTTCCTCTAACATTGAATCCAATAGTAAAAGTGCTTTGGTTTGCAAGGGCTCCTCCCGCAAAACCCCAAAAATCAAGGTTGGCACCTACAGAAATATGAACTGAATCATTTGGAGCCAAAGGGATAGTCAAGGGAATAAAGAAAATGTTGGCTCCTCCAATAGTTACAACACCACCGTTGATGTCAATTCTGTAGAAAATTGTATCTCCAGCATTTAAAGTGGTAGTTCCTGTATTCGTTACAGCAAATTTAACTGTAAATGCATTGTTTGAAGTTACAGTAGTACCGCTAGCTGGGCTAACAATATGGGAAGCGGATAAATCTAGTTGAGCAAAAGCTGCAACAGATGTTAAGGCAAAAAAACAGGCTAGTATTGATTTTTTCATAATAAAAAATTTTAGTTTCCACGAAAATACAATTCCTGTTTGAATGTGAAAGTCCTTGTAGCTGACAAATTGAGTAACAGAGGCAGAGTTTTGTTTTTTTACTTTGGTATTCAGTCAGTTAATCATTATCTTTTTCTTTAGTGAATTTTAGGAATTTCCAAACGGCCAATTCAAAATTCAGCGCTTCATTGGACTTGAACAGATTTCAAATCGAAATTAAATCAGTTGGATGTGTGGTATAATAATTCCAAAAGATCCTAAACTAACTTCGTATTTCACAAGTCGAAATGGAAAGTTATTATTGTGTACTTACTACATTTTTATTGCATTCTAACCAAATAATTTAAAATGAAACATTTACTGACTTGCTTATTATTAACTTTCTTTTTTCCAAACATTAAGGCACAAACTTGTGATGCCAATTTTGGTATCATAATTTTTTCCCCCACTGGAACAGGGGTTAGATTCTCGAATAACTCATCAGCCAGCATGGGTGGTACAATCGAAGATTTTTGGGATTTCGGAGATGGAATTAATGTAAGTTCCGCTTATAGTCCAACAAACTACTTTCCTAATAATGGTATTTATTTAGTTATGCATTCTATAGTAGAAAAAGTAAATAATCAGGTTGTATGCACAGATAGTATTTATAAAACGTTTTTTCTCCGATCGACAAACCAAATTTATAGTCAAATAAAGTATGAAATTAAAAGGGACCCTATTGACTCCTCAAAGCTAACTATTGTTGATTCATCAGAGATAAATTTTTTGCTCCATCCTGGCATTCATTCAGTTTTAGAAATGGATTTTGGAGGAGGGTCGGTTCCATTTTCAGGAAAAGGATATTCGACCGGAAATCAATATGCCTTTTACAAAAATGGAGATAGTATTTCTACACATTTAACCAATGGTGTTTATTATCCGTGTTTTAGGGTTTACTTGATTTCACCAAACAAGGATACTATTTTCCGCCATCGATCATGTGATAGTATACCCTTTATTATGAACTATTCCGGGACATTTTGCCAAACAAATTTTAATTCCCAGTCGAACACCGCAAATGGCTTGAGCGTGGATTTTAAGAATAATAGCCAAGTATTTGGTTCCAAAAAAATAACGCAAAGCTATTCATGGGATTTTGGGGATGGTAATACATCCACAGATAAAGATCCAACACATACCTATTTAAATGACGGTACCTATTCAGTTTGTTTGACCCATGAGGTAAAAGATTCACTGACTCAAAGTGTATTATGCACCACCACCGAATGTGAAAATATTAATGTTAATTTTTCATGTAAGGCCCAATTCTATATAGATACCCTTGCGTCTGTTTCAGGGGTTCTCAATATATGGAACTCCGTAGTTAACCATTTTCCACCCACCAGTTATGATATAAAGTACGAATGGGATTTTGGAGATGGAAATAGCTCCACGCAGGCATATCCGACTCATATTTATGCAGCTGCTGGCAAATATTTACTTTGTTTAAAAACAAGAATAATTGACCTGAATTCGAATGACACCTGTTTTGCGATTTTTTGCGATAGTGTAGGTATGGATTCCTTAGGTAATTTACTTTACAAAACTTTTTCTGGCGGATTCATGCTTAATGTCCAAAATCCGAATATCGGATTGACGGAAAAAAGTTTAGAACGGCCCTCAATATATCCAAACCCTGCAAATAATTTTATAAACATTAGTTTTAAGGGAATGGACAAGTCGCAAATAAATTACAGCTTGCTAGACATTAGGGGGGCACAAGTTCTTATTGGTGAATCAGCCCCAAATAATGGATTAATATCCATTGGCACTTCCACACTCCCCGATGGATTTTACATTTTGACTGTCAGTAGGAAAGGACAATCCTATAATCAGAAGTTGTTTATTTCTCATTAATATTGGTATGTAAAGATCGCCAAACACCGTAAAACCAAGAATAAAAAGGCCGGAATCAAATTCACTGATATCCACTACTGGTTCTATTTCCGGATTTATAGTTTTTAGCAATTGCCCCGTAGAATGGTCTAAATTACTTGCCAATAAACTAGGAATGTCAAAACTGAATTTGTCCACTTCTGGATTTGGGTATGGATTAACATCCAACTCTAATTCTGCTAACCCAACATTAGATCTACTTAAACTATTTGTTGGCATGCCTGCATAAATAGTATCCTCTAAAACCAGATTAGCTAGCGACCTACCTGAAATCAGCCATTTTAAAGAATCACTATTTCCAGCGATTCGTTGCAGTTTTTAAAAATTAATATTTGACCCAACATTAAAAATGGAATAGATTCTGAGATTAATTATTCCATAAAAAAGAGAGGGGTTGTTTAAAATGGCGGCCTCTCTTTTTTTGTGAATAAGAGTTTTTGAGCCATCCCTTCAACTTAATACTTCAATAAAATGAACCACATTTATACAAATAGCTCCCAGCATTGTTTAACTTGAATTCGTCTTGAAAGAAGCTGCTTTAAGCCAAAAATCAGATACAGAATTGTTCGACCTTATAAATAGGGATGATGAATTGACTTTTAAAATATTATTCAACCAAAAATGAGAAAGCCTTTCAAGTACTTCGAAAAAAAGGTTTGAATTAAGAATAAGTCACTTTTCTTGAAATGATTCCCTCTTTAGAATAGGCTGATTAAAATTTAGAATTACAAGTGCTTCAAACTCAAATTAAATAATTCAAATGTAAGACTGAATATTGAAGGGAATCTGTACTTACTTGATCTTAAACCAAATCATTGGAAATGGTAAAATGGAAAGAACATCCCTCTCCAAAAACAGATTCTACGCCTATATCACCTTTATGAAGATTTGTGATTTTTTTGCAATGCGCAAGCCCAATTCCTGTTCCTTCGTAATCTGATTTATTGTGCAACTTTTTGAAAATCAAGAATATTTTGTCCTTATTTTCTTCTTTAATTCCAATCCCATTATCACTTACTTTAAATTCCCAGTTGTTGGATTTTGAATTAAAACTTGAAGAGATCGTAATTTTGGGAAGCACATCTTTTTTTGCAAACTTAATCCCGTTAGTTATCAGATTTTGAAACAGCAATCGCATTTCCATTTCATAACATTCTATAGTAGGCAAAGCTTCCACATTAATTTCCACTTCTGTTTTTTTCAATAAGGAACTTAAATCTTGTTGCAATTCATCAATAATTCTATTCAGGTCTACCTTGCTTAATTTCTCACTTCTTCCCAATCTAGAATAATCCAGTAATCCTCTAATTAATCCGCTCATTCGGGTGGTAGCCTCCATTATAAACCTGATGCTTGTATTTCCTGTTTCATCCAATTTATCGCCATATTCTAAAGAAATGATCTCCGCGAAACTCGATACCGTACGCAATGGTTCTTGCAAATCATGAGAAGCTATATAGGTGAATTCCTCCAAGACCTCATTTTTTTCTTTAATCTCTTTGAATTGAATATCCAATACATCCTTTTTTTGTCGTAGCTGAATTTCCTTGGTTTTAATTCGATAAAGTAAAATCGCAACTAACCAAATAAGCATCACTGTAGAAGCTCTATTAACTATGGCCATCCAAGGCTCTATACCTCCATCAATGGAAACGAAATAGCCCAAAACAATGAGAATTGAGCCTGAGATCGCAAGATAAATTGTAGACTTTGGGTTTTTTATAAACCAGCCAAATAGAACCAAAACGATATAGGCACTATCGGCAGAAAATCCCAATGGAAATTGTTCGTCTATGAGAAAAATGGTAATGGAATACACAATCGCATAACCCAATAACCAAGGCGAAAACTCTTTACCAAAGTCATTGCTAATTACTTTCATTTTTCTCCAATACAAGAGACTAAACCCAAGCCCTAAAATCATAAAACTCAAGGCAGTATGCACCGCCATTCTTGTATATGCACCCCAACCGTAGGTAGATTCTACACCTATTGCATAACCCATCAGTGCAACTAAACCAAGACCAAAAACTAATGAGCCAATAATTCCCCCGTATTTGAGAATAGAAATACTCCTTAAGTTTAGAAAAAACACGCTGAAGCCACAAAGGACAAAACACAATGCGGTATTGGGGGCCATTCTTCCAGGATGTGAGGTTTCTACCGTTATATAATGCTCCATGAACAGCTCATCCAAGCCAATATTTATTTTAAAAATATATTCGAGCAAGGTTATAAGGCCAATTCCACCCCCAAGGCCAGCCAAAATCAAACTAATTTTATTGTTTTTGTTGATCGAAAATGCCAAGGCCCCAATACCGAAAAACAAAAATCCCAATGCCGTATTAAACTGCATGGGAACAAGATTGGGGAGAATTTGTATGAAATTGGCGTTGTGGCTGAACCAACCAAAAAGCACTATTATTCCAACCAATAAGGAAATAATTCCACAAAAAATGGAAAGAGATTTGGATGTTTTGATCGTCATATTTTAATTTACTACTTCCAATCTCAGCTTGAGATCAAATCGAATTATTTTAAATAATAATTGACTTTAGGCAACTAAGTCCAGCACAAATGTCAAAAACTATTATACCAAAGTCTGTTTGGAATTTTACCAATTTAGGGAAAATTGTTTAGCCCTAGCAATAAGGGGAAAATAGTATTTTTCCTACAAATTTTGATGGTGGATGATATATTTTTATTTGCTGGTTTATTGAAGGGGCTTTTATCAAATCACTACTAACTTTCATTTTGGCTCATTTTGGCTCATTTGCTAAAAATTTGATTCTTAAACCTGCCTTTCACCAGATTTTTGAAATCCAATTAAACCATTCTATAAAAACCCAATCCAAGGCCGCAATGAACAATTAAGCATTTCAAAAAAACTATTTAAAAAAAATTGGTTGCATCTGCAACTAAATTGTATTTTCGCCAAGTGAATTTAGAATTCCCCCCCTTTTCAAAAGGTAAAACGATTCCCCAAATGGGTCGCACCAGCAAGCTAACAAGCTTATTGGTGAATTCCCTATTTAGCAATCATTCTATAGGCCTTACCAAGGAACAATTCATATTATTACTTTGGATAGAAACCGAACCCAAGCCACAATCTTCTCTTGCCATTATCACAGAAAGAAATAAAGGATCATTAACTCGCTTAGTACAATCCTTAGAAAAAAAAGGATATGTAAAACGCAGAGTTTGTGGAAAAGATAGCCGAGTAAACTATGTAGAAATAGCTGATTTAGGCAGAGAAATTGTTGAAAAAGCAAAACCCATCATTCAGCAATTATTTAATTCATTGCAAAAAGGAATTGATCCAAAACACAACGAAATAGCCCTGCAGGTTTTGAAACAGATTCAAAAAAATGCATTTGAAGAATTTGAAATATTAGAAAAAAACAAAAACAGTAAATGAAAAAGCGTCAATTCATAATCATTGGTATCGCCATTTTAATTTTAGTAGGTGGGAAACTGATAATGGGACAACTGTCTACCCCGGCAGAAAAAAAATCCAAAAAGCCAAGTTTTTCAATCGTAACGGTATTTGCCGAAAAAGTGCACAATGACTCAATTCCAGTTTATATTGAATCGACTGGGGCATTGGAAGCGGAAAAAAGAAATGAACTATATAGTGAAGTTCAAGGATTGATGGAAGCAGACAATGGAAGATTTAAAGCTGGAAATTCCTTTAAAAAAGGGGATGTTTTAATAAAAATACGTTCCAAAGATCAGGAGGCTCAACTTTTTGCCCAACGCTCTTCTTTTGAGAGTGCGCTTACGGCTTTAATGCCTGATATTAAGGCGGATTATCCTAATGAATTTAAAACTTGGGAAGGCTATTTAAAGTCTTTATCCATTGATAAAACTACTCCTGAACTCCCGAAAATAAAATCGGATAAACTGAAATCCTTTATTACTGGAAGGGGCTTATTTACAAATTATCACTCCCTTAAAAATGTAGAAATCATAAATGGTAAATACAATTTAACCGCGCCCTATGATGGCGTTTTGATTTCGGCTAATGTGGATCCTGGAACCGTAATCCGACCGGGACAAGCACTCGGGGTTTTTATTCAAGCCCTTAATTACGAGCTCGAAACCTCAACAGATGCCCTTACTGCCGAAAGGTTAAGAATTGGCCAGGAAGTGGAATTGTCATTGTCTGGATTGGATAAAAAATGGATGGGTAAAATTTCCAGATTGGTTAAAGCCATAGACAAAGACAGTCAGCTAAGCACCTTTTTTGTTGCAGTAAAGGGAGAGGATTTAAAGGAAGGAATGTTTCTTAAGGCGAAGGTAAAAGCCAAGGATATTGCCAATGCTTACACCCTTTCCAGATCGGCCCTAATAGATGGCAATCAAGTTTATGTTGTTGAGAGTGATGTACTGGTTTTAAAAGCCATAAAAACAGAATATTTCAATCAAAACACGGTAATTATTAGTGGTTTAAACAATGGGGAAATGGTTTTAAGCAAAGTTCCTCCTAGTGCTTTTGAGGGGATGAAAGTTTCAATTTACAAAGAGGACAAGTAGAATGAAAAAACTCATCACACATTTTATAAAATACCCCGTTGCCGGGAATGTAATTATTCTTGCATTTTTAGTCTTAGGGGTTATGGGAATGAAGAATATGCGTTCCAGTTTCTTCCCCTTACAAGATTCCAAAAACATTAACATCACCGTAGTTTACCCTGGTGCTTCTCCTCAAGAAATTGAAGAAGGAGTGATTCTGAAAATTGAAAATAACCTTCGGGGTTTATTGGGTATAGATCGTTTTACATCTTCCTCCAAGGAAAACTCCGGAAGCATTGCTATTGAGGCCGAAAAGGGATATGATATTGATGTTTTATTAGCGGATGTAAAAAATGCCGTGGATAAGGTTCCCTCCTTCCCTGCTGAAATGGAACCTCCTGTTGTAGCAAAACAGGAAACTACCACTCGAGCCATTTCCATGGTAATAACAGGAAAAAATGTAGACCTTTTAACTCTCAAAACTAAGGCCAGGCAAGTAGAATCAGAAATTAGGGCCATCGACGGGATTTCTCAAATAACCATCAGTGGTTTTCCCGATGAGGAAATTGTGATTGCTTTAAAAGAGGATATATTAAGACGCTATAACCTTAGTTTCCAGGAAGTTTCTCAAGCTGTGGCTTCTGCTAATTTATTGGTAACAGGTGGTTCTGTAAAAACCCAAGAAGAGGAATATTTAATCCGCCTACGAAACAAATTTTACTTCGCTCAAGATCTGGAAAATATTGTGGTGAAGGCATTTCCCAATGGTTCACAAATTAAATTAATTGATATCGCTACCGTAAGCGACACTTGGTCCGAAACCCCAAACCGTTCCTATTTTAATGGAAATCCCTCCATCGCTTTTGAAATCCAAACCACAAACCAAGAAGATCTAATTGTTGCCGCGGATAAAACCTTGGAATACATTGAGAATTTTAATGATCGAAACCAAAATCTTAGTCTAAATGTTACCAGTAATTCCAGTATTACTATAATTCAAAGAACGGAGCTTTTATTAAAAAATGGAGTTCAAGGAGTAATACTGGTTTTGTTTTTCCTTTCGCTTTTTCTTCGTCCAAGACTAGCTTTATGGGTAGCTTTTGGTTTACCGATTTCCTTTCTGGGGATGTTTATGGTGGTAAGCTATTTAGATGTTACCATAAACGTTTTGTCCTTATTTGGGATGATCATTGTTATCGGAATCTTGGTAGATGACGGGATCGTTATTGCCGAAAATATTTTCCACCATTACGAAAAAGGAAAGTCGAGAATTAGAGCCGCTATTGATGGTACCATGGAGGTTATTCCCGCCATTAACTCAGCTATTTTAACAACCATTATCGCTTTTAGCACCTTCTTTTTCTTGGACGGAAGAATTGGCGAATTTTTTATGGAAGTAAGTATTGTAGTAATTCTTACTCTGGCATTTTCCCTTTTAGAAGCTTTTGTCATTTTACCTACCCATATAGCCCATTCCAAGGTTTTAACGGCCAATCAGAAAACTTACCGATTTAATAAGTGGGGTGACAAAATGATGGATTATATGAAGGATAATATTTACATGCCTTCTCTTAAATGGGCCTTAAAATACAAGCCTATCTCTTTTTCCATCCTTATTGCCCTTTTTATGATCACCGTAGGGGCTATGCGAGGAGGAATAATTAAAGGAACTTTTTTTCCAGCTATAGCTAGTGATAGGGTGAATGTAACCCTTACCATGCCTCAAGGGGTAAATCCGATAGAAACAGATTCCATTATTTCTATGGTGGAAGTTGCCGCTTGGCAGGTTAGCGAGGAGTTTAGTGTAAATCAACCCAATGGTGAGGCTGTAATTGAGAACATTATTAAAACCGTGGGACCAGGTTCTGCAACAGCTTCTTTAACATTAAATCTTCTTCCTGGCGAATTTAGAATTGCGGCCGCCTCTGATATTGCGGGGGCCATTTTTGAAAAGGTGGGGAAAATACCATCTGCCGAAAGCTTTGTAATTGATGGAAATTCCAATTTTGGCGGTAAACCTGTTTCGGTTTCACTTTTAGGATATGATATTTCTGAATTGAAATCTGCCAAAACAGAACTAAAAGAAATCCTAGCGGAAAATGTATTACTCCGCGACATTTTAGATAATGACCCTCAAGGAATAAAAGAAATTACCCTAAATATTAAAGATGCGGCCTATAGTTTAGGATTCACCATGAACAGCCTCATGTCACAAGTAAGAAATGGCTTTAACGGTTTGCAAGTACAAAGATTCCAGCGTGGAGAAGATGAAGTAATCGTATGGGTTCGCTTTGATTTGGAAGAACGCTCATCCATCAAAAATTTGGAAGAAATGCGAATTCTTACACCACAAGGAAATAGAGTTCCCCTAAAAGAATTGGCAGATTACACCATTCAAAGAGGAGAAATCTCCATTAATCACCTTGATGGAAAAAGAGAAATTAAAGTAGAAGCAGATCTCAAAAACCCAAAAGAAAGTGCGGCCAATATTGTAGATGAAATTCGTACGGATATTATGCCTATCCTCTTGGCAAAATACCCTAGTGTTACGGCACTTTATGAAGGTCAGAACAGAGAAGCTGGGAAAGTTCAAGCTTCGGCCGCAGCAGTTTTACCAGTGATTTTATTATTAATATACATAGTAATCGCCTTTACATTTCGATCTTATAGTCAGCCTTTATTATTAATAATTATGGTGCCTTTTGCCTTTATTGGCGTAGGATGGGGACATTATGTACACGATTTTCCGGTAAACATTTTGTCTCTTTTGGGAATCATCGCATTAATAGGAATTGTGGTAAACGATGGTTTGGTTTTTATTGCCAAATTCAACGGTTACCTCAAAGAAGGTCACAAATATGATGAAGCGATATTAATGGCCGGATCTTCCCGATTTAGAGCAATTTTTCTCACTTCCATTACTACCATCGCCGGACTTTCACCCTTGATTTTTGAAACCAGCAGGCAAGCTCAGTTTTTAATTCCTATGGCGATCTCCATTGCTTATGGAATTGCCATTGCCACTGTATTAACCTTGGTGATGCTGCCCATGTTATTATCTACAAGCAACATTCTAAAAGTTTACCTCCAATGGCTATGGGAAGGGAAAAAACCGAGCAAAGAATCTGTAGAAAGAGCTATAAAAGAATTAACCTCTGAAGAAGAAGCAAATGAAATTTAAGATATTAACTTTAGCATTGCTTTTTGGCCTTTTGGGTTCTTTAAAAGCACAAGACCAACTGAGTTTTGAAAAAGCCTTGGAATTGACCCTGGCCAACAATTACGATATCCAAATGGCAAAGGTAGACGAGGAAATTGCCGACAATAATGCCAGCCTTTCCAATAATGGATACCTACCCACAATTTCGGCAAATGGAGCTTATAATTGGACCTATTTCGAAGGAGAAAACCGTCTAAAAACCGAGACCATAAATTTTGATCCCAATAACTCATTTAATTACAATGCAGCAATTTCACTGAACTACACCATTTTTGATGGTCAGGCTAGGAAATATAATTATTTGCAGGCCAAGGGAAATTTGAAATTATCCCAATTGCAGATGCAGCAAGTTATCCAAAACACCATTTTGGAATTAGCCAGAATTTACCATGAGGCGGCAAGATTGGAGGAAAGTGTTATTGCCTTAAAAGAAGCTTTAGAGATTTCTCAGGAACGGTATAAACGAGCAAAATACAGTTACGAATTTGGACAAACAAAGCAATTGGATGTTTTAAATGCGAAGGTGGATTTGAATACCGATAGCATCGCTTTAATTACTGGAATTCAAGAATTGGAAAACTTGAAAAGAGATTTGAATTTTGTGATGGGACAGGAAATTAACCAAGAATTGAAGCTGGATAAAAATGTGGAGATTCGTCAGAATATTGTGGAAAATGAGGTTCTTTCCTCTGCTCAAAGCAATAACTTACAATTAAGATTAGCCGAAAATTCAATTTCCATCAGCGATTTTGCAATCAGTTCTTCAAAAGCATCTTGGTTACCTACTTTAGGTGCCAATGCTGGTTATCAGTACCGAGGTTCGGACGATCCCAATGGTGCTTTTCTTATAGGATCTAGTAATACAGGCCCACAAGCGGGAGTAAGTTTGAGCTGGAATCTTTTTGATGCTCGAAATTCTACCAAGGTGAAAAATGCCAAACTCAATTTGCAAAACAGCAAAATTGAAAAGCAGTCCTTGGAGCAGAATATTAAATCCCAGGCTTTAAATGCATTCGCTACTTATAGAAATTTACTTTTTGTTTTAAGCGCTCAAGAAGACAATGTAGCTACAGCAAAGGACAATTTCAACCGAAGTGAATCATCTTATAAATTAGGTCAGATTAGTTCTGTAGAATTTCGTCAGGCACAACTGAATTTATTGAATGCGGAGCAAGCACTAATAAAATCTAAATACGATGCTAAAAATGCAGAATTGCAGGTTTTGGCTGTTATGGGGACATTGGTAAACCCTTAAAATATAAAATCCCCTTTTCAACTTGGAAAAGGGGATTTATTTTGGTTTGGTTAAGTAGAATTTATTTTTATTCAACAATAAGTTTTTCTACAATTGAATGATACTGACCATTAAGTTTTAAGATATACACTCCCTTTTCATAGCTTTCAACATTAAGTTTCAATTGATTGCTGTTGTTTAATGCTTGGCTAAACACCATTCTTCCTTTGAGATCATAAATTTCCAAGTAATTCAATTCTTCAAAATCATAATCTACGGTTAACAAATCCGCAGCTGGATTCGGATACATCTCAAATTTTGCCTTCTTCAATTCCTCTTTATCTGAAATAACCGAAGCATCATCAATGGTGATATTATCCAGGTTAATGGAACCTCCAAGTGCAGAGATATAATCAAATCTTAGCACTGCTTCATCGGCATTAGCGAAAGCACTTAAATCTATTCTTTCCTTTCTCCATTCGGTGCTGTCTTTTGGAATAAAGAAACATTCTTGTACGCTTAAAGGATTTAAAATAGGATCAGTTGCTGTAGCTAAATCTGCCCCTCCTTTTTTGTAAACGCTTTGAAAAGTTGCACCGCAATCTGTGGAAATTAATACTTCCAGGGTATCCGCAAAATTTACGGTATCGGTAAAATAAGGTGGTGTGTATTGGTGATAATTAAAAGCGACATCAAAAGCTAAAGTTGGTTTTTGTACCGATGTTAAATCCATTACTGGAGAGCTAAAATTCTCTCTTGCCTGTAAGGTATTAAAAACCAAAATCGTATTAAAAGCATAGATAGAACCTTGTCCATTTCTGCTTACAGAATTATCAAACTCCCATTGAAACAAACTTCCCGTTTCATCGAATAACCAATCGTCTGCATTTCCCTCAAAACCTTCAAAAACCTGTAAAGCGCTGCCTTGATTTACAATTTCAAAATCCTTATCCTCTTGATTATTCGTGGCAATGGGGTCAGTTTCATTTCCATTTACACTTGCTATAGTAGCATCAAAATTTAATTTTCCTGTTCCGCTCACTGCTGGAATATTGACTACGGCACTTTCGTATAACCCTAAATTTCCTGTCCAGGTATAAGTAGAATTTGCTCCACCTATATTGTAATCAATATCCAGACTGGTAATGTTTTGCAGTCCTTTATTTTGAATGTGAACTTTTGGGTTCATACTTGAATTACAAGTTCTTTCCTCCATTTCTATTTCAAATAAATCCACATCGAAATCCGCTCCCTCAGGATTGGATAAAAACTCCACACAAGCCCCTTGGATAGTATTGTTTGGTATGGAATGCCCTAGGCCTTGCACCCAATTGAATTCTACAAAACCATTGTTCTTTTTTAAACGACTAGCAAGTCTAATATTTGTTGCGGTATACAATGCATCTGTAGATCCAATGCTAATATAAATTGGAATTTGAGAAGCATTAGCATAATTGTAGATTAAACTGGCTCCTCCAGGCTCGTTGTTTAAATCCAAAAGACCTTGGAGGGCGGGAGTATTTAGCAACAAACCTTTAAAATCATTGGGATTGTCCAATCCGTACTTCAAAGCACTTCTTCCGCCAAGGGAAAAACCTTGTAAAATAATTTCACTAGAGTTTATAGAATAAACCTGACTGGCCAACAATACACTTTCAGGAATCACCAATTCATCACCAGCTGGCATATGAAAATCGCTGTTTTGATCCGTTCCACCGTCAGGGAAAATAAAAATGGTACTATCAAATAAATTGGACCAGCCCAGTGTGCTGATTAGGGCATTTCTGTAATTAGTACTATTATCTCCTAAACCGTGCAGACCAACAACCAATTGGTAATTGTGATTGGGATTGTAATCATTTGGTACAAAAAAGGAAAAAGTACGAGCCTGACCCATAAAGGTTATAGTGGTATCGTAACTGCCTGTGGTTTGTGCTTTGGCGGAATTTTGAAATGCCGCGAAAAGGATTAGTACAAGGGATAATTTTAGAAGTCGCATTGTTTTATGTTTTAATTATTACTCGAAAGTAAGGGCTCAAAACTTCTAAAAACCTGCCTTTTTGTAATTGGGCCATTTTGGCCCATGGATGGTCAAAATGGCTTTATTCTATTTTTTTCAAAAATTGTAAACTGGCTAGTTTAATGGTAAACGAATGCTAATTCTTGTTCCTGTTGCTTCAATATTTTCAAACAAATCTTCAACGGAAAGATCGATGGAAAAGCCTGTGTTTTTTTCCAAAATCTCTAGGCGTTCTGTAATATTTGGGAGAGCCGTGCTTTTGTAAAATTTCTTTTTCTCTTGTTTTATTTCAAGGGCTCTTTCCCTTCCTACTCCATTATCCTCAATAAGGCAAAGCATCATTTCGCCTTCTTTTTTCAATTGAATCTTTAATGATCGATTTCCTTCCTTTTTATTCATTAAACCATGTGTTATGGAGTTTTCCACAAAAGGCTGAATCATCATTGAAGGGATTTCAAAAACACCATTTTCCAATTCTGGATCTACTTCAAAAACAAGGTCAAACTTCTTCTCAAAACGGATTTGTTCTAAGTCGACATATAGTTTTAAATGGTTTAATTCATCCTCTAAACTAATAAAGGTTTGGTCGGAATTCTCCAGAACTATCCTCAGGAGTTTGGCAAATTTTGCTAGAAAATCATAGGCAGCTTCCTTCTCAGAATCCAGAACAAAATTTTGCGCGGTATTAATGCAATTAAAAATAAAATGGGGATTCATTTGAGACCGTAAAGCCACTAATTTCATTTCGCTTATTTGGCTGGTAAGCTCCATTTCTTTCACCTTCTCTTTTTGTTTTCTTCTTCGGATGAAAATCCAAGTAATTAAAAGTAAAATAAGAGCGATGGCTCCCATACTAAAGGCGAGCAAATTGGAATTTTGGGCTTTGTTTTTCAATTCCAACTCCTCGGACTTCAAACGGATAATCTCCATTTCCTTTTCGGCGTTTTTATATTTCTCCTCAATTTCTGAAACTTTGCCAACATCATTAATGCTATCCAATTCAAAAAGTTGAGTTTGATTATTCTTTAAAGTTTCGAAAGCCTCTTTAAAATCTCCATTTTCGTATAAAGCTTGTGCCAATAAGGCTTCTGTTTGCACTATCATTTCTGTATGCTCTCGTTTTTTAGAACCTTCAACAGATTTTTTAAAATAATCAACAGCGCTTTGATAGTCTCCTTGCTTTTGCTTTAAACTCCCAATACCCGACAAAACCATTGGGGGGACAAGTCCCGTTTTTGTTTTTTCTTCAAAGGTTAAAACCGAAAAATCATAATATTTTTTAGCACTGTCCAAATCATTGGTTTCCAAATACAAGGAGCCAATATTGAAATAACTGTAGGCAACCCAAAACCACGATTCCATTTCTTTTCGAATGGCTAGGGACTGGGAATAATATTCAATTCCTTGATCGTAATTTTTGGTTTGATTAGCTACAATCCCCAAATTATTTAATACCAAATCGATAAGTTGTAGATTATCCAGTTGCTTAAAATACACGAGAGCATCCTTCATATATTTTTCGGCTTCCTTAAATTTCCCAAACTGCAAATTTGCGATCCCAATTCTATTTAAGGTGAGACCTATTCCCATAGTATCCACATTCTCCCCTTTTTGAATTTCTAGGGCTTGATGGCCAATTTTATGGCTTTTTTCGTATTGCGCCTTATAACACAGGAACCATGATTTTAAAGACAAACATCTGGCATAGGCAAATGAAAAATCCTGGTTTTTATATCCACCAATTAAACTATCTAAAAAGCTAATGGCCGAATCTGGATTATAGACCATATAACTATTTAAATAAGCCAGCTCTTTATTTAATTTTTGCTTAGGATTGGTTTCATTTTTAGCTACTTGGAAAAGACTATCCAAATTTGTCTGTGCTTTGGTGTTATGGGAAGAAAACAGAAATGCAATCAACAGCATAATTACCAAACCTGTATTCTTCAATCTCCCGCTTTTATTTCTCATATCTTAATAGCTTTCATTATTCCCAATGTCGAAATAATGAATTTTGGATTTGATTTTTTTACCGATTTTGTAATTGGACCACCAACCCGCTTGAATGGCCCTTTTGAACTTGTATTTATTTTCAAACTTGTCCTAAATAAAAATTATCGCCAGAAGGGAAAGGTTTAATTCTGTTCTTTTGGCTTGACCCAAAATGAACCAAAAACTCAATGCTCACAAGAAAACGGCAATCTGCTTTTCATGAAACCTAAGTTCGGTTGGGAGATCTCTTCATTCTTCAGAGCTTCCCAATCTCCCTAAGGCTCCATTTCAATCAAATTACCCTTTTCTTGAAGGCCAAAATTGGCTTCGATTAAAATTTATCGTTACGATTATAAAAAATCAAAGACTCATTCTTTTTCATAGGGTAGTTTTCAAAAAGCAGAATTTCCTCCTTTTAAATTGCTGATTATCAACAATCATTATAAAAGCCTCGAAACGTTTAGGACAGGTGTGTTAAATCTTAATGGATTTTCGTTAAAGTAACCAGCAATACCAACAAACTTCTATTTAAATCAATCATCCTTTTTTAGGTCTTAATTTATTTTTTGATCGAGACGCAATAGTCGTGAACCACAATAAGAATCCAATACACAAATAGACAAAGCTATCTTGAACAACTGAGTATAATGTAGGGACACCTTTGCTAGGTAGTTGTGAAAACATGATTTTATCATTATTGTCAAAACTGCTCATTTGTGAAACCATTTCGCCGTAGGGTGTAATTGCTGCAGATAGCCCAAAACGCGTTGAACGAAGAACCGAGTGACCTTGCTCAACAGCTCTAAAGGCTGCCATTTCTGTATGAACAGGGTCGATGCCTCTCCAATCACTTGACGGAAGAATAACCATATCTGCTCCTAATTCACCATACCCTTTTGCCAGATACGGAAAATCATAATCATAGCAAATTGCGGCTGCGACTTTTGTTCCTTTTATATCAGCAACTTTTAAAGGCGACTTCCCCTGCACTGCTGGCTCTCCAGGAACGGGTTGATGCTTAAGGTAGGTATGCGTGATCTTACCTGACGAATCAATAAACTGGTACTTGTTCTCATACCTCAAAGGAGATTGTGAAATGGGTGTTACATAAGAAGCTACCAAAGTGATATTGAGTTCAGCAGCAAGTTCCTTTATGGAGTTAATCCATTCATTCTCATCTTCGGGCATTATAAATATGGCGGCTTCGTTCCATGAAATTATTTTAGCGCCACCATCTGCAGCAGTTCTGGTTCGTTTAAATAATGCCGTTCTAGTATGTTCAGTACTTTCCTTTGATGGCAATGGCAAACCACTTGCTTTAGAGTCTGTTCCAACTGCAGCAACAGCTACACTGTCGATACCATTGCCTTTGCTTATGTCGTAACGGATGGAGCCAAAAGCAATTAAAAGGAAAAGCATAATTAAAGGGAGCTGAAATGTGGAAATAGAGGTTTTTCCTTTGATTATGATATTAGTAATGGAGACATTAACCCAATAAATCAAAAAGCTTAGTCCAGCCAATCCAAACAAGGATACCATTTGAATAAGTGATACATTATCGTGCATGGTATATGCTGCTACTCCCCAACTGGCAAGAGGTGTAAAGGTGTATTGAATCCATTCCATAATGATCATAATGACAGGAAATAGAAACAGCGCATATTTCTGATTTTTAAATTTGCTCCAGATCAAATATCCCGGCAGGTGAAACAAACTAATTGGGATCGAGTAGAGAAAGACCATCACCAATGGAATTGGATCGCTAATAATTTTGGTTACAACAAGGGACCAGGCCAAAACTAAAGCGAGAAAAAAGGTTAATCTCGACTTCCAACCTTTTGTGAGACTTAGATATATTAAAAATGGAACACTTGAAACCCAAGCCATGACTTCAATACTAAAGGTCATGTGAGTAAGGGCCATGCTAACTATTCCAATTGCAAGATACCAAAGTGGATTAATTTTATCTACATAGAATCCTTGTGTGTGGGCACTTGATAATTCTTTCATCTTTCTTTGTTTTTATTTGGCAACAAAGGTTGATGATGCGGATTTCAAATCCATTAACATTTGATAAAGGATGATATTTTATTTTTGGCCTTCGATTTTCTTCTTCAAGATATTTTAATCGTTTTAATTCCTTGGAGTTTATGGCACCGTATCTAGATCGTTACTTGAAAAATGCGACCGTGCTTAAACCATACTCTTTAGCTTTCTGATCGACACTTTAGTCTCCAACAATATCCTTGAGGATTTTTGCTAATACATCCCGAAATTTAGTTTTGTGTAAAATATTCCTGCTGTAATGGCACTCAAAAAATCGTCTGTCTGATAGGTAGATATCGAGTTATTGGTAGCTCCGGGTTTGTCAGGACAACTTTTATTTTTGGTCTATCGGGAAAATGGAAACTTAGTTGTTAGCTACTTTTTTTATTAAAACATTTTAATCAAATCGGCTATTGATTGTTTTTCATTTACCCATTCTTCAATCATTTCAATAGTCCCAAGTGAAAGCCAATGTTTCGGTTTAATCTTTATGTGTTTTAAGATTTCAGATTTAAAATCAGCTAAATTCTGTCGACCTGATTCTTCAAGTTCAAATATCAATTGTTTCATCGGTTGGAAATACCGCACCGAATCGATCAGTCTTGCACTACTTTTACTGGTAATAGATTTTATATTGAACACAAATCCATCTCTGTCAATAAACTTGATTGGTTTTTTATAGAAAGATTCTCCGCCTTTTGAAATTAATCCCAATCTGCTACTTGTACCGTATAGATTATTATCATTTTCCCTTATCAGAAGAATTGGATATTTTATTTCTGAATTCGTCATTTCCTATATTCGTTCATACGTGTCCTAAATAAAAATTATCGCCTGAAGAAAAAGGTTTAATTCTGTTCATTTTTGGGTTATTCGCTATCGCTCATGATCTAAAGATTGACCCAAAAACGAACCAACCGACTGAAAGGAGCTCATGAAATCCTTAAAAAATAATGGAGCTTGAATAAAAATTCAAGCTCGCAAGAAAAGAGCAATCTGCTTTTCATGGAACCTAAGTTCGGTTGGGAGATCTCTTCATTCTTCAGAGCTACCCAATCTCACTAAGGCTCCATTTCAATCAAATTACCCTTTTCTTGAAGGCAAAAATTGGCTTCGATTAAAATTTATCGTTTCCGTTGTAAAAAATATAGGACTCCTTCTTTTCCATAGTTTGTTTTTGAAAAGTTGGATCTCCTTCTTTTAAATTACTGATTATCATCATTTAAATTTAAAGTCACGAAAACTTTAGGATTGGAACGGTTCCAAATAAAAAGCCCTTCAAGTTGAAGGGCTTTTAATAGTAGTAATATTGTCGTCGGTTTGGTAAATTATTGCAGGGTTAGTTTTTTGCGAATATCATCCACATAAGTTCTAAACCTTTTGTCAGTATCTGCTAAATTATTCACGGTTCTGCAGGCATGTAAAACCGTAGCGTGGTCTTTATTACCACATTGGGCTCCAATGCTGGCCAATGAATTTTTGGTTAATTGTTTAGAGAAATACATGGCTAACTGACGTGCTTGTACGATTTCTCTTTTTCTGGTGGCTGATTTTAGTAATTCAATAGGCATATCGAAATAATCGCAAACTACCTTTTGAATATAATCGATGGAAATTTCTCTGGTGGTGTTCTTTACAAACTTATCGATCATTTGCTTAGCCAGTTCCACCGTAATTTTCTTTTTGTTTAAAGAAGATTGAGCTAGTAATGAAATTAAAGCGCCCTCTAATTCTCTTACATTGGAATTGATACTATAAGCTAAATACTCGATTACATCATGAGGCATTTCCACGCCATCATTGTATAATTTTTGATTTAGAATGGCTATACGAGTTTCTAAATCAGGTACTTGTAGATCTGCACTTAGTCCCCATTTAAATCTACTTAATAGGCGTTGTTCTACACCTTGTAAATCTACAGGAGCACGATCTGAAGTAAGGATTACCTGCTTTCCTTGTTGATGTAAATGGTTGAAAATTTCAAAAAATACATCTTGTGTTTTTTCCTTTCCAGCAAATGAATGAACATCATCCATTATAAGTACATCAATCATTTGATAGAAGTGTACAAAATCATTCTTGGTATTGTTGCGGATCGAATCAATAAACTGCTGTGTAAATTTTTCTGCCGACACATACAGAACAGTTTTTTCAGGATACTTATCCTTGATTTCGATACCTATAGAATGAGCCAGATGGGTTTTTCCCAATCCGTTGCCTCCATAAATAAGTAATGGGTTAAATGAAGTGCCACCAGGTTTGTTAGCCACAGCAAAACCCGCAGATCTTGCCAAACGGTTACAATCGCCTTCAACAAAATTGTCGAAAGTGTAGTTTGGGTTTAATTGTGATTCTACATGAACTTTGCGAAGACCGGGAATGATAAAGGGGTTTTTCACACCTTTTTCACCCAACTCTATAGGCATATTCACTTTTGGATTTCTAATGGGTCCGCGATTATTACTTGGGATTTTCACCGTGTAAGGATCTGCGTTTCCATACGTGTTTTCCATCACAATGCTGTAAACCAGCTTTGCATCTTCACCCAGTTCTCTTGAAATAGCACTTTTAAGGAGCTTGATATAATTCTCCTCTAGCCATTCATAGAAAAACTTACTTGGAACTTGAATACTCAGAACATTGTCCTTAAGCTTCAAAGGCTTGATTGGAAGAAACCACGTTTTAAAACTTTGGGAAGGTATATTGTCCTTGACATAATCAAGGCAATTTTCCCAAACTGTTTTTGCGGTTAACTCCATTAATAATTGTTTGTTAATAAATAAATAATTCCTTTCCCTCCTGTATTAATCTTAGCTGAGAGGCCTTGATCTTGCAGGGGGCAAATGTGTAGATAAAAAAGTGATAAAAAAAATGGTTTTGGTATTGAATTTTCCGTTTTTTTTCCCAATCTTATGCAAGGCTCAATAACGCTAGAAGCCGCATTCTACCGTTCGACAGCGCTAAAAATCAGGAGAAAAGAAAATGTTTTTTACAGAAAATTCGATAAGAGTTCGTTACGCCGAAACGGATCAAATGGCTGTGGTTTATCATGGTAATTATGCGCAGTATTTTGAGGTGTCGCGTGTAGAAGCTTTACGCTCAATGGGTTTAAGCTATAAACAAATGGAAATGGAAGGTGTTTCACTTCCTGTTTTAAAATTTGAATGCAAATTCATCCGTCCCGCAAAATATGATGATCTCCTCACCATAAAAACTGAAATAAGAGAAATTCCCTCCACAAGAATTACTTTTCATCACGAAGTTTTTAATGAAAAGAAGGAATTATTAACTCTTGGATTAGTTCAATTGGTCTTTGTGGATATAAAATCAGGAAGACCACGTAAAGCTCCAGAAAATTTCAATGAACTGATTAGCCCTTTTTTCAAATCGAAAGATTAAGCCTTCGAAATTTTAAAGCTTTTTCTAAATCCATCTTCCAAAACAATTTCCAATACATAGAATCCGGCATTTAGTTCAGAACCGCTAAGAGTAAGCAAATTTTCATTTAAACTATATGATGGTTTAGATTTTCGATAAAATTTTCGTATTGCAAATTTTTCTAGAATAACTTTCAAGTTATCAATAATAAAAGATTTCTCCAAAAAAGTTGAAATGACAGCAGTTGTAAAAATGCAATTTCAAGGCAAAATTACAGAATCAAATCAATACCAATGCTATAAAATTAAACCAAATCCCTTAAATCCAAAATCGTAAATCGTAAATAACTAAGCCACTCCATTTCCATTCCCTACTTCAGAACTAGGACTTACAAAATGCAATTTCCCTTGCGCATCTTCAGCAAACAAAATCATTCCTTGTGATTCTATTTTTTTCATTACTCTTGGAGCTAAATTTGCAACCACTTGCACTTGCTTACCAATACATTCTTCAAGTGTAAAATGCTCTGCCACACCAGAAACTATAGAACGTGTTTCAAAACCCATATCTACTGTAAAATGAAGTAACCTATCAGCTTTTTTTACCTTTTCGGCAGCTATAATTGTTCCTAAACGTAAATCTATTTTAGCAAAATCATCAAATTGTATTTCTGCTTTAAGTGGTTCTGGTTTCTTTTCTTCTACAACTTTATTTTCTTCCATTTTTGCTTTCTTTTTAGCCTCTAGTTTTTCTACCTGCGCAGCTACAAATTCTTTATCTATTTTGTTAAATAACAATTCTGGTTCATTGATTTTGTGTCCAGTTTTCAATAAATTTAAATTTCCTATATCGTCCCAAGAAGCACTTTCCATATTTAGCAAATTAAATATTTTCTTTGCCGTATTGGGCAAAAATGCCTGTGCTATAATTCCTAGCGAAGCCACTATCTGAGCCGAACCAAAAAGTACTGCTTTTGTTTGTGCTTCATCTGTTTTTATGGTTTTCCAAGGTTCTTTATCTGTCAAAAATTTATTGGCATTTCTAGCTAAAGTCATTAATAAATCTAAAGCTTCTCTAAACTTAAATTGCTCTATCAAACGCTCCAATTCACTTTTAATTGCTTCACTATTTGGCGTTAAAAACACCTGATTTAAATCTTCAGAAATACTTTCATAAGCAGCTATATCATTTTCTAATACGCCATCATAATATTTATGCGTTAAAACAGCAATTCTATTAATAAAATTTCCAAGTGTAGCAACTAACTCACTATTTACTCTAGTTTGAAAATCTTCCCAAGTAAACTCAGAATCTTTAGTTTCTGGAGCATTTGCCGTTAAAACATAACGCAATTCATCTATCTTGTCTGGAAATTCTTCAACATATTCGTGAACCCAAACCGCCCAATCTTTAGAAGTAGAAATTTTATCGCCTTCTAAGTTCATAAACTCATTTGCAGGTACATTTTTTGGTAAAATATATTCTCCTTTCGCCTTCAAAATAGACGGAAAAATAATACTATGAAAAACAATATTGTCTTTACCCAAAAAGTGAATCAACTCCGTATCATTATCTTGCCAATAGGTTTTCCAATCAGCAATTTTACCGTCCAAAGCCAATTGTTTTGTAGCAGAAATATATCCTATCGGAGCGTCCAACCAAACATAAAGCTTTTTGCCTTCAGCACCTTTTATTTCTTGTGGTACATCTACGCCCCAATCCAAATCTCTCGTTATTGCTCTTGGGCGCAAACCATCTTGAAGCCAAGATTTTACTTGTCCCATCACGTTCTTTTTCCAAGTTTTTGGCTCGTGATGCATTTCGCCATCAAGCATTCCGTTTTCTATCCAATCGGCAAGCCATTCTTGATGCTTATCTAAAGGCAAAAACCAGTGTGTTGTAGATTTTAAACTTGGGGTATTTCCACTCAAAGTAGATTTTGGGTTTTTCAACTCCAAAGGACTCAACGCCGAACCACATTTTTCACATTGGTCGCCATAAGCATTTTCGTTTTCGCACTTTGGGCATTCGCCTGTTATGTATCTATCTGCCAAAAACTGATGAAACTCCTCATCATAATACTGCTCCGTTGTTTTTTCTACAAATTTGCCATTATTGTACAAATCTAAAAAGAATTCAGAAGCCGTTTCGTGATGTAATTTAGCCGAAGTTCTATGAAAAATATCAAAATCTATATTCAATTTCTCAAAAGAATTTTTAATAATTCCGTGATATTTATCTACAATTTCTTGTGGCGAAATTCCTTCCTGCTTAGCACGAATAGTTATAGCCGCTCCGTGCTCATCACTACCACAAACGTAGCAAACATCTTTGCCTCTTAGTCGCAAATATTTTACATAAATATCAGACGGAATGTAAGCACCCGCAACGTGCCCAATATGTAGCGGACCATTTGCATAAGGCAATGCCGCAGTTATCATATATCTTTTTGGTGTATTCATAGGTGCAAATTTACGAATATTAGTTTGATAGTTTATAGTTAAATAGTTCATAGTTTTTGTTAGCATCGACATTAGGTTTCCACCCGTCATTGCGAAAATTCCAAAGAATTTGAAGCAATCTGTTCATTAGTTTATCGTCATTGCGATGAGGCACGAAGAAGCAATCTGTTCGTTAGTAAAACTAAATACATCACAACAACAAATTCCCTAAATCGTAAATCATAAATCGTAAATGAGAAGGCAATCCCTCTTCGTACCTCAGGCGTCAAGCTATTCGTTCTATCTTTTTTGCGGTAATTAAACAATTTACATTTTAGTTTTACAAGGAAAATATAAAATTAAAACAAATCAGAACTAATAAAAACAGAAACAATGATAAATTTTATTTACTTTGCATTCTTATTATGAGTAAAAAGTATTCTCACATAAAAGATAAGCTACAAATCACTGTTGATAAAAAAACTACAGATAATCTAGCACATTTAACGCACTATTTTCAAAATCATGAAAATGGTGTTTCTAAATATTTCAAGCCATCAGCTACCAAATATTTAAACGATTTACATACTGAGTTAGATAGTGTACAAGAAGCTGATTTCCAATATTATTTGCCAATTAAATGGGACATTCCTTTTCCACCAAACGAAAATCCGACTTTCAAATTTATAGACCTTTTTGCTGGAATTGGAGGAATTAGATTAGCATATCAAAATAATGGAGGAAAATGTGTATTTACTAGCGAATGGGATACTTATGCAAAAAAAACATATGAAGCAAATTTTGGTGAAGTACCATTTGGAGATATTACCAAAATATCAGAAAAAAATATTCCCGACCATGATATTTTATTAGGAGGTTTTCCCTGTCAGCCTTTTTCAATAGCAGGTGTATCAAAGAAAAATTCTTTAGGTAGGGCACACGGGTTTTTAGATGAAACACAAGGAACTTTATTCTTTGATATAGCAAGAATAATCAAATTTAAAAAACCTAAAGCATTTATGCTTGAAAATGTCAAAAATCTTATTTCACATGATAAAAAGAAAACTTTTAAAGTAATAATTTCTACTTTAGAAAAATTAGGTTACAATGTCCATTTTAAAGTTTTAAATGGTAAATATTACGTACCACAAAATCGAGAGCGAATTATTATTGTTGGTTTCAAAAAAACGGTATTTAAAAGCAAAGAAAAATTTGAGTTTCCAAATCCACAAGAATCAAATTTTATTTTTAAAGATATCCTTGAAAAAAAAGTTGACGCAAAGTATACTTTATCTGACAAACTATGGAGTTACCTTCAAGAACATGCAAGAAAACATAAAGCTAAAGGAAATGGTTTTGGTTTTGGAATGACTGATTTGAACGGAATATCGAGGACAATTAGTGCAAGATATTATAAAGATGGTTCAGAGGTTTTAATTCCGCAAAAAGGCAAAAACCCAAGAAGATTAACACCAAGAGAATGTGCAAGACTTCAAGGATTTCCAGATACATTCATAATTCCTGTTTCAAATAATCAAGCATACAAACAATTTGGCAATTCAGTTGTGACACCTTTAATA
>CAKZNE010000037.1 GCA_937129395.1 uncultured Cryomorphaceae bacterium
ATAATGTGTTGGAAATTATTTAAGTAATAATATTCCTTCCATTTGAAAATATTAAAACTAAAATTAACTAATAATAACGTTGTTATCATATATTTTTAATTTTTTATATTTCTTTTTTAAGATTAATAAAAACTATTAATTTTGTTTATTAAATGGCTATTATAATTTAATTTATTCAAAAACAATTTCTATTAATTAATATTTAGGCTCTATTATTTATTCAAAACCTATTGTCTTTTTCAAAGTATTAAAATTATAAGGGAATTCTTAATTACATATTAATTAAAAAATAAAAGTGTTTATTTTATATAATTAAATATAGTTCTTTTATTAAAACTGTTATTAATTTATAATATTATTTTAAAAGTATAAAGTATAATTTACAATAGAACTAAGTTTTTATTTTATTAATAGAATAAATATAAAATACTATTCATTTTTATTTGAATTTGTTAAAAAGTTTAAAAAATTATTTTAATCATAAAATTTAATATATTAAAATAAGAAAGTTAAAGAGTAAATATTTTTATTTTTTATTATTTATTTAATTATAAAATCTTATTTATTTTATTTTTATTATTAGTTTAAAGAAATATTATTAAATTAAAAAAAAAGGTTTTTAAAGTTAAATTATATAATACAAGTAAGTAAAAGTCCAAATTAGTATTTTATACATAATTTTATAAGAAATTCTAAATAACCTAAAATTTATTAAATAATTTTTTCTAATAGTTTTTCATGTTTAAATTCTATAAAAATTTCTTTAGAAATAAAATATACTAAAAAGCCTAACTAATTTTATAATTATTTTTTATGATTTTAAAGTTAATTTTTAGTATTTATATTTTCTATTTAATAACTTTATAATTATTCAGTTTTTTATTAAGAAAAATATTAATTTTTTATTTTTTAAGTTGAATATGACATACTATCTTTTAATAAGTATATAACATTAACAATTTAAGCCAAACTTTGATAATTATCTATTAAAATTTCTTTACTTTTTTAAATTTATTTTTATTATTTTTATATTAAATTTTATTTACCTTTATATATAATTTTTTATTCTTATTAATTGTTTTCATATAATTTATTTTAAATAAAAAATGCTGTAATAACGTTTTTTCTTTATATACCTTTTTATTTAAAAATTAAAAAATAGAGCTTTGCAAGATCGTTTGTCACATGCTCAATTGTTAATTGAACAGGGGAGATTTAAGGATGCGGAAAAGATTTTAGTAGAGCTATTGTCTCAGTTTCCTGATGATTCTTACGTATTATCCAATTATGCCCAAGTTTGTATGGAACTGGGAGAGTTGGACAAGGCCTTAGAAATAATAGACAATTCCATAGGTTTAAATCCACAGGTTGATTTCCAATTTTACATTAGGTCGAGAATTCAGCTTTTGAAAAAGGATTTGGATGAAGCCGAAAAATCCATTCATCAAGCCATTTTGTTGGATCCTTCTTATGGTGATTATTTTGCTTTTATGGGTCATCTCCAATTGCTTAGAAAAAACTATGATTCTTCCCTGATCTTTGCTGATAAGGCTTTGAGTTTGGATCCTCGGAATGAATTTGCTTTAAATGTTAGAAGTTCTTCCCTATTAAAACTTGGTAGAGAAGAAGAATCCTATGAAACCATTAAGGACGCTTTAAGTGAGGATCCCAATAATTCCTATACCCATTCCAATTTAGGTTGGAACTTTTTAGAAAAGGGTAAAATTGATTTGGCCATGAAGCATTTTAAGGAAGCTTTGAAAAATGATCCCAGTTCGGAGTACGCCAGGGCCGGAATGGTTGAAGCAATGAAATCGAAATACCTGATATACCGATGGTTTATGCGTTATTCCTTTTGGATGAGCAAACAAAAAGGAGGAAAACAATGGATGGTGATTATAGGTTTTTATGCCTTGATGCGCGTAACGAGATACCTTTCTGAGCAGGAGAATTTAAAGCCCTTCTTTTTACCTGTAACCACTCTTTTAATTATTGTTGCGCTTTCTTCTTGGTTTATTCATCCTTTAACAGGTTTATTTATTCGATTTAACAGGTCAGCAAAACATATGTTAAATGAAAAAGAAATAAGAGGCTCTAATCTAATTGCTATTAGTGGTTCCATTGCTCTCTTAGGGCTTATAATGTATTTATTAATAGGATTAGAAGGCTATTTAAGTTTGATTTTCTTTGGGATGTTTATGATGCTTCCTTTGGGGGCCTTAAATTACCCTACAGTTCGCAGGAATATTTTTCCAATCTATGCAGGCGCTTTGGCTATTGTTGGGATTTTAGGCTGTTTTATAGCCATTTCGTTTGACAACCTAATGAATATATTTGCCATCCTATTTTGCATTGGTATTATTGCCTTCCAATGGTTATCAAATTTTGTAATGATTAAGGAAGACAATCCATAAATCTATTTAAAGTATTAAAAATGAAGAGTTTAAATTGGACAAAAGGTCTAATCCTAATTTTACTAGTAGGTTTAAATGTCGCCTGTGATCAAATCACAAAAGAAGTAGCAAGGGAAAATTTAGAGTACAATGAAAGAACAACTTATTTGGATGGGTTTATTGTGGTTGTAAAAGTTGAAAATACTGGTGCTTTTTTAAGCTTGGGTTCAAATTTCAGCCCTTTATTGAAACAAATAATTCTGTGGGGTCTACCCGCTGTGGCTTTGCTTGCCATGTTCTTTTTTGTGATGCGTTCCAACAAAATTACCAAACCATCATTTATTGGCCTGTCCTTCGTAATTGGTGGCGGAATCGGGAATGTTTATGATCGAATTCAATTTGGGTCCGTTACAGATTTTTTATTGATGGATTTTGGTTTTGCAAAAACTGGGATTTTTAACGCTGCAGACGTGTCCATAATGGTTGGAACTGGAATTTTATTGGTTTTCGAGGTATTGGCTAAAAAGAAAAAAGTAGAAATTCCAAACCAATAAATCTATTCATCCAAATTTATTACTTCAAAGGTATAGCCATCAATCTTGCTATAGGTTTTTCTGGATAATCTGTCCACAATCAATCCAATAATCCCTAAACCACCGCCCAATAAAAGCTGGTTGTTACTTAATATTGGACGTTCATTATTGATAACACTGTTTACCGCAGAAATGGATGTAAAAAAAACACCACCTGCCCAAAGTCCTGTACCTAAGGTTTTTAACAAACTGTTTCGGGTGCGGATGGCCTCAATATTAGAAAAATAGAAAAGTCTATCATTTACCTTTATGGCATTGCCCTTTAATTCTTTTAACAAACCATTAATCCATTCATCCTCTCCCTTAATTTTAAAATTAATTCGTTGGTTAATTCCAATTCGTTCTTGGGGGAGTTCTCCTTTCTTTTTAATATAAAGATACTGCTGCGAATAAGCCGTGGTTGCGAATAAAAATATTAGCAAAAGCAAAATTCCTTTAAGATCAAATATTTTCATGGACCAATTTATTCTGTTTTAGTATTCTGTGAACCTTCATTTGGTTTAAAATGGTAATCAATGGAATGTTCACCAGAGTATTGTTTCCATGCATCTCCAATTAAATCTATTTCATCATTTTCCTCCTGGGTTTCGTTTTCCAATTCCCAACTGTATTTTTTTCTTGCAGGGCCATATTTTCTAAAAACAATAGCTAAGGCAAAACCTACCAAGCCACCCATTAAATGACCTTCCCAACTAATTGTTTCATCATAAGGAATAATACCCCAAAACAAGCCACCATAAAGAAAGGTTATTAAAAATGAAAGGGACAAAAGGTTCACTTGCCACCTTAGGATACCGCTCAAGAAAATAAATCCGGCAAAAGAATAAATAATACCTGAGGCGCCGATATGATAATTCTCTCGCGCAAATATCCAAACCAAAAGTCCACCAAAAACCCAAGAGTAAACAATTATTTTAGTCGCGTTTTTTGGATAAAAATAATACAAGGCTCCACCTAAGGCCAGAACAGGAAAAGAATTTGCCGCAAGATGGCCAACGCTGCCATGTAATAATGGGCTGAATAAAATCCCTCGCAAACCTTTAATATTTCTAGGCAGAATTCCATATTCATAAAGATCTAGGTAAAATCGGTCGTCCAACCAATATACCACCCACATCAATACTACAATAGTAATTGGTATTCCTAAAAAGGAAATTCCTCTTTCTCTTGTGTAAGAAAACTCGTCGCTTTGTTCTTTAAGGTTGTTCCATTGCATCTCAGATGTTAAAAATACTATTTTTACCAGTCTAAAATTGATCTTATGCAAGCACCCCTAGCAGAAAGGATGCGTCCCAAGAATTTTGATGAGTTTATTGGCCAAGAAGACCTCCTTGGGAAGGAAGGAAGTTTACGGAAATTATTGGAGAAAAAGATTGTGCCTTCAATGATATTTTGGGGACCTCCAGGGGTGGGGAAAACCACGCTAGCTGGGCTAATTGCATCAATTGCAGATCGCCCATTTTTCACCTTAAGCGCTATTAATTCTGGAGTAAAAGATGTTCGTGAAGTTATTCAAAAAGCAGAAAGTAGAGGCTTGTTTGCCACAGGCAATACACCCATATTATTTATCGATGAGATCCACAGATTTAGCAAATCCCAGCAGGATAGTTTACTTGGTGCTGTAGAAAAAGGTGTTGTAAGTCTAATTGGAGCTACTACGGAAAATCCAAGTTTTGAAGTGATTTCTGCATTACTATCAAGATCTCAAGTTTACGTTCTTAAAGCCTTGGAAAAAGCAGATTTGGAAAAAATGTTGACACGTGCTTTAAATGAGGATAAATGGGTGAAGGACAAAAAATTAAAAATTGAAGAGAATGAAGCTTTAATTCGATATTCTGGTGGGGATGCACGTAAACTTTTAAATACACTTGAATTAGTTGCCGGAAATATCGATGATGGTGAAACCATAACAAATAATATGGTTGAGGGATTATTAAAAAATCGTCCAGCCCATTATGACAAAAATGGAGAACAGCATTATGATATAATCTCAGCTTTTATAAAATCCATAAGAGGCAGTGACCCGAATGCTGCAGTTTATTGGTTGGCACGGATGATTGAAGGTGGTGAAGATCCAGGATTTATTGCAAGAAGGTTATTAATATTGGCTTCGGAAGATATTGGAAATGCAAACCCAAATGCCCTGTTATTGGCTAATAATTCCTATGATGCTGTTAAAAAGATTGGTTGGCCCGAAAGTAGAATTATACTTTCTCAATGTGTAATTTATTTGGCAACGTCTGAAAAAAGCAATGCTTCTTATGAGGCTATAAACAAGGCGCAAATGGAAGTTCGGAAATCTGGTGATTTATCAGTTCCCTTGCCCATTAGAAATGCTCCAACTAAGCTAATGAAAGACTTGGGATATGGTGACGATTATAAATATGCCCATGCCTATAAAAGCAATTTTGTAGATCAAGAGTTCCTACCTAAAGAAATTGTGGGCGAAAAGTATTATGAACCGGGGGAAAATGACAAAGAAAAAAGGGCCAGGCAACTTCTCCGATTGCGCTGGCCCAAATATGGTTACTAGAGTTTAAAAACTCTTAGAATCCGTTAAAAGTTCTTGGTAAAGTAACGCTTGCACCGCCTGCGCTAGTAACATTTAAAATTAATTGGTTGTTACAACCGTCAGTAGAAATAAAATCTACAGAACCACCATCAAAAGATGTAAGACTATCACCAGTAAAAGTAAGATCTAAAACACCTTCAGTAACAGTATACTGACAAGTACGATCAAAATTCATTGGACTTGTGAAGTCGATATCAATTTTGTTGTTTGTTCCATTTTCTAATCCTGAAGCATTTCCAGAAAGGTTGAAAATATCATCTAATGGATCTTTAGTCGTAGTAAATCCAGAAATCCACTTCACTTTTTTATCAGCGTTGTAGGTTAATAAATTGTCATAAACTAGGTTACTGATCACCATAGAAAGTGTATCGTTACCTAGGTTAGTTACTGCGATAGAACCACCAACAGTTTTGTCGTCTACAGTAAAAGCATTAAAGCCTAAAGAAAGCAAACCACCTTGAGTAAAGTAGTCACCATTTTCAGTAACAGTAATAGAACCTTTACGAGTGATACCTGCATTATCCACAACACCAGCACCGTAGTCTAAAGTGTAAACATTACCATTTAGGCTAGCCATGGCTCCTTGGAAAGCAATTGTATCACCATCTGCTATGGAGTCTCTTTGAAGTTGATCCACTGCATTATAAACACTAGAAGCAATGGCTTCAGTATCGATAATCCAACCAGCGATTTTTTGTTCGTTATCACCAGTTCCCCCGCCACCGCCATCTTCATCATCACAAGATGTGAATGTAACAGCTAATAATGCTAAGGGTAAAAATTTGAAAATTGACTTTTTCATAGAAAAAAAATTAAAAAAATAAAAAAAAATTTAGGTTTAAAAAATATATAAAACTTGGTTTGAAATACTTAGTTATAATTAGTCATCGTCTTCATCATCGTCATCAGAGCCAGTTGGTGAATCCCAAAAAGGCATATCCTTTGGGTCTTTGGATTTTTTACCATAAAAGGCAATATTCAATCCTAAACGAAGATTAGTAGTTTTTAAATTTTCAAAATATACTGCTCCCAAGATATTATCTGAAACTATATAAAGTTGCAGAGGTCCAAATTTAAAATCAACACCTGCACCAACATTGTTTCTGTCTCCGTTAATCATTGAGTATGAGGCAATAAACTGCATTCCTCTAAACCAACGCCCTTGGTAATTAACACTATAATCTGAATGAAATTTATCGTCCAAGCCTAATTTAGCATGATACAAGAAGCCAACACCGTGTTTTGGATGAAAGTTGTAATTTACTCCTGCATAAATTCGTGTAGACAATTTTGTATTGTAGGCCGGGGCATTTTCAATTGTATCAAAAGAAAATACATTAGCTAAAGAATCTGTTAGGGCCTTAATAACACCATCAAAGTCTTGATCTGCTAGATCGACTTCAATACCCTCAAAATCATATTCTCCATTACTCGTATAGTTTTCATTGCCATCTTTCCAATCAATTGATCCTAAATCAAGAACACTAAAACTTACAGACAACTTACGAGTTACTAAATAATTCGCTCCAAAATCCCAAGCCATCCCTGTATTTTCAGTAAGGGCCAAACCAACAGGATCATCTGAAGGATCCAGATCCGGATCCAATAAATTTGAAAGGCCAGATGACCTAACCTTAATATTGGTTCTTACCTTCATTAAAAAGGGATCAGAAGCATCAATTTGGGCATTAATGTGCTCAATTTCACTATGCTGCTGGCCAAAAATATATTTACCTCTAAAACCAAGTGTCAATCTATTTTTTAAGAATTTATGTTGGTATCCAAGGTAAAAATTTGTTCTAACCATAGATTCATAATCCAATTCATTTAGGCTTAATCCCGTAATAGGGTCTCCTATTTTATAGGTAATAAATCTTAATACTCCAGCAGGATAACCCATTCTAAAGTCTATAGATTGGGTAGCTCCCAAAGAAACAAATCCCCTACCCACCTTAAAACCAATTCCCAAAAGAGAAATATCTTGACTAATCGCTAAGTGGCTATCGCCATCCATATTATCTGCAACTTCCCTTAGCTTAACATTAATATCAGAACCAGCAGGTATCAATTCTGCCAGAGTAAATCCGGTATTTTGGAAATGGAAATGAATTCCACTTAAGGCAGGCAATCCTACCCAAACTTTGGTTTGTTGAGGAGTTGCTGGGTTTACCTGCAAGGACTGAGCAATTGCGTTGAAGTTATATAGGGTAAGATCCGATTGCGCCGTAGCAAAAACAGTCGACAAAAGGAAAAGGCTAAGTATTTTAAATCTAAGAGTTTTCATTAATCGTTATTTGGCTGAAATGGTACGGCGACTTGTACAGAGGTTGCTACTTTTATTTGTAAATCATAATCAGTGAACATTTTTACACCTTCACCATTGTTGTCGGTAGTATTAAGTCTGGCACTAATTTTCATTTGATTAGACCTAATTAAACCCGGAAATTGATCACTTGTCAGCGAAATAGTTTCATCCGAAATAATGTTCTGAGTAACCCTTCCAGCAACATTCACCGGAGCAGCGTTTAACAAGTTAATCGAAAAACCTTCCAAACTATCCCCTGTAATACTATCAATAAATGATACGGTCAAATCTACATCAAATGGGAATCCGTTATTTACTCTAAAAAACAAGACAAGTTCTTCCAATTGATCTGTTTGTGCAGTATCTTCAAATAGGCTCACATTAATAATTTCCTCCAATCGCATATCATCCGCCCTAAATTTTAGAGGTAAATCGATAACTAGATTGGCATTAATTTTTGAACTCTTGTCAATGAAATTTACTGCAGTTCCACCACCTTGGGCGGATGGATTTAGAGTTCCTACTCCACCATATGAAATTTGATTGGGTAAGGAGGCCAAGAAATCTACAATCTGAGAATTGTCTTTATTTATTTCAATTGCGGAATTTGCAACATTTCCCGCCACTGTTGGGCTATTAATTGTTTGGGTTTGGAGATCCAATCCTGTTACGACCCCCTCAGTATTTACACCAAATAAATCCAATTTCATATCCAATTCAATCCCAAGACCATTTTCAATATTCATGGTAATTTGAGGATCTGTGAGATATAGTCCACTTACAAAGTTTTCAAAAGCCGAAACCTCAAAGTCAAAACTTCCATTTGGAATATTTACAACTCTATGTCCAAAAAAGCCAGTTGCATTTCCAATTGCAAGTTGCTCAAAATTGATACTTAAGTTAAACAGTTGGTTTGGAGAAGCACTATCAGCAGACTCTATCGCTAAACGCAAGCCTAAAAAGTTAATCGCGGTTCCACCATTACTCATGTCGAAAACCAATCCGGAAACATCAATAGAATCTATATAACTGGTTGAGCCAGCAGGCAGCGTCAGCAAATTATCAAACACTACATTATTAATAGTAGCATTTTTTAAAGTCAATCTGATATCAACATCTGAATTCACTGCACTTCCTGTTGTTATTTCATAGGCAAGTATTCCGTCATCAAAAGTGGCAGTAGTAAGCTCAGCGCCAGCAAGAGTTCCTAAAGCTAAATCGATATCGAGAGGTATGGAATTTGCCGATGTATCATAAATAACGGGAATAATAGTTGGCGTTTGTTCTGGAATACTTACAAAATCAATAACAGATAAAGAAAATATACTGTCTTGATTAAAAATTACTCTTAAACCACCATCAGGATCCTCTGTTAACAAAGAATCCGAAACAAGCATATCTCCTAGAGTTAATGTAGCATTAACTATTGGAGCTTGAATTGCAGTATTAATTCTTAAATCTTTGAAATTGTCGAAATCAATTTCAGTTCTTTCGCATGAACTCAACCCAATGAGAACAGAAAAGCAAAATAGAAGTTTTTTCATTTAGTGAAGGGTGATTGTTGTATTCAATTTGTTAGCAGCTCGAAAGATACAACTTCATTCATTAATTACTTTTTATAGGTTAAAAATTTTAGTCCATTGACAATCAATTGTCGATAATCTAACATTTTAGAACTTTTTGAATTAATCGAAATTAGTTGTAAACTTTAAATTCAATACAAAAATGGAATTAACAATTGGTGTTTTCCTTTCTAAAGCTTGGTTTATTTAGTAAAGCCACCTTTTTTTTTAGTAAAGGATCATTCCATAGCGATTAATAATTAGTATTTAAGTATTCTTTTTTACTTTGCAGCCCAAGCCCTATTAAATGAAATTCCGTTTTCTACTGATATTTATTGCTAGTAGCCTTTTTTCCTGCAAACCTGAACCGAATACTGCGGACTGGGAAATTGGCGTATTAAGTCCAATTTTGAATTCTAGAATAGATATTCAAGACATTATCGTGGATTCCCTATTAACTAGCAATTCCAATAATCAATTAAGTATTGTTTATCGGAATAAAATTGCCGACCTAAAATTTGATCGAGTTAGCGAAGGTTTCAATAAATCTTTTGAAAACACAGTAAAACTTCAAACTATAGACTTAGGAACCAGAGTAGTAAAAAACACTTTGAGTTTAGGTACCTTAGCTGGTTCTGCGGGTATTGCGGGTGCAATTATCATCATTAACAATGGAAACAATTCGGCTATACCGGCATTTACAGGCATTGGTCCAGAATCCTTTGATTTGGATGCTTCTGATTTTTTTGAATCTATGACCCTTACCGATGGTTGGCTTGTCATTGAAATTGATAATGGTTTACCAATTGAACTTACCAACGTTCAATACCTTATGCAAAACCAATCAGGAGGCAGTCCAATAATTTCCAGGACGGTTCCCTCTATTCCCGCTGGTGCTTTATATAAAGATTCTGTTCAACTTAATAACAATGTAACCATAGAAGGTGAAATTAATGCTGTATTGCAAAATATGGATACTCCTGGTAGTAATGGCAATTCTGTACTTATTGATACTTCGGATGCCATCAATATTAAAGTAACCATAAAAGACTTGGTTCCTTCTTCGGCCACCGCAATTTTCCCAAATCAGATTCTTTTACAAGATACCTCTGATACAGAAATTGAAGATTTCAATGGCGAACTTACCAGTATGCACGTAGGACGGGGCAAAATGTTTTTGGATGCCAAAAGTACTATTGAGGATGAAATAATTTTTGTTTACTCCATTCCTTCTGCGGTGGAAAATGGTGTGGGTTTGATTTTTACTGAAACCGTGCCGCCAGCTCCAATTGGTGGTTTTTCTACAAGTTATGCCGAAAAGGATATAACGGGGTATGATGTAGACCTAACAGGCCAACCTGGTACAGCAGGAATTTTCAATACATTTTTTACAATTACCGACGGCAGAATAGATTCATCCGGTAACCTTATAAATTTATCTCTTACAGACAGTGTGTTTTTAAATACTGGAATAATCGATTTGGTGGCTGCACGTGGTTATGGTTATTTGGGCTTGGATACTTTATTAACTAAGGAGGAAACAGAAATTGACCTTTTTGATGGAATTGAGGTGGATGCCATCGACTTCGACGAAGTAAAGTTGGGCTTAGAGATTTATAATTATATCGGAGCTCCTATCAATGCTGTAATTAACACGGTTGAGTCCACCCAAAATCAATTAAATCCTCAGTTACTTACTTGGGCAAGTCTTAACCAAACACTTACCATCCCAGCAGGAGTAGAAAGGTCTCCTGGTTTAAAGCCAGAACCAGGATTATTGCAATTGAACTTAGATAAAGCAAATAGCAATATTGACGAATTATTGGAAACCCAACCTGATTTGATAGAATTTGATTTGTCTGCTTATTTAAATCAATCACTTGTTGCTCCAGACTACAATCAATTTGTTTATTTGGATTATGGGATTGAAACCTATATCTCAGCTGAAATCCCTCTATACTTTTCTGCAACTAATATGTTGTTTAGCGATACATCAGAATTTATTTATACCAACCTTGACCCTAGCCATAGACTTGAAGGAGGCGACATCATTTTAAATGGTGATAATAATTTTCCCTTTGATATTGGGTTGGAAATAATTTTATTGGATTCCAACAAAATAGCTATCGACACTTTAAATTCTTTGGAAATTGTAGAATCTGGTTTGGTAGATAATAATGGCACTGTAATAAGTACGGTGAAATCACATATCCCCTACTCTTTAGATTCAGAAGCTGTTGAAAATTTAAAAAATACAGAGTATATGGTTTTCAGAGCTTCTTTTAGCACCACCAATGCGCCAAATAAAGTAAGGTTCTATGCAGATTCATTTCTTGATATTATACTTTCTGCAGATCTAAATCTTCGAACAGGTTCATGAGAAAATTAGTTTTACTATTCTTTTGCCTTTTTACGGTAATCCTTTCTGCACAAGAAATAGATAGCACAAGTGTGGCTTACAAAAAATTGTTGGCTATGAAAAGCAGCAGGCCTGTTTTTGGAATAAGTTATGAAATCGGGGCGGCAAATAATAAGGTTAGTTACCAAGACATTACAAATTTTAGAACCAAGGATTTTTTATCGAATGATTATAAGGAGGAGATTCTGGATAAGGTTGGAAATAACTTGATATTTGGCTATTGGCAATCTATAAATATGACTTGGGACAAACCAGATTATTGGGTTTTAGGAAAGTATATTGGAGGAAGGACTTTTAGTATTGAGAATAATTTTATTACCTCTGCCAAAGCTAGTGAGGATGCTATAGGATTAGGTCTGTTTGGAAATAAAAGGTACTCAGATCAAGTCGCTGATATTTCAAATTCGTCTTATGAAAGTTGGTGGTACACTTCCTTGAATTATGAAAAAAGATTTAAAAAGGATAGTTCTTATTATTCCGCAAATTTGAATTTTGTAATTGGTCACGATTACCAGAAATACCAAATAAACAAAGGCGAGATTTACACTGAACCCAATGGACAGTATATTG
>CAKZNE010000038.1 GCA_937129395.1 uncultured Cryomorphaceae bacterium
TCTTAATGCTTCAAGTGAAGTCCTAATTTCATGCTCTAAAATGTATAAGTCTGCATTATCATGCACCGAACTGTAATCTAATTTATGCTTAACCATTCTATTAATATGCCAAAAATACAGAAAATCAACCTATAAATGAATGTTGTCAATTCTATACCTCATAAACTTAGATTTAAATATCTTTGTCCCAAACACATTAACAAAAAAATTGAGTACAAACATACTAAAACACGAATCGGATATTTGGTCAACAGCTGATTTGCTTAGAGGAGCTGGATTTAAAAATAGTGATTTCCCTAAGTTTATGATGCCCTTTTTTGCCTTGCTTATGGTAGAAAGTAGATTAATTAGGGAGTCAAATAGGCTAGAAGAAGAGATAGGTAAGGACAATCTTGATGACTTCATTGAGATGTTCAAGCTGGAAGGCTTAGGGTATAATGATTATGTTATAAAGAAGGGTAAGTCCTTAAAAGATATTTGTAAGAATGATAAAACATTTGATGTGGATTTCCATGCTTACATTAAATCCTTTGACCCTGAAACTAAAGATTTATTGGGTGTAGATAAAGGCTCTGAGGAAGAAAAGTTTTTAGATGAACAACGTTTTGCCGAAATTTACGCGTCTAGTAAGTTTCGACTTAAAAAATGGGGTCGAAATAAAATAAAACAAGGTCTTTATTTTCATAAGCTTTCGGATTATGTTCTAAAAAAAGCTTTCCAAGAAATTGATGATGAGGAGTATATAAAAACCCTAAATCAATTAATGGAGAAAAAGCTCAACCTTTTAAAAGATAAAAATCACTATCTCAAAAATAGAAAATTGGCCCATTGGTTAATAAGTAGAGGCTATGAAAGTGACTTGGTTTGGGATGCAATAAATAATCCTAGCGAATAATTAAGGATTCCGAAAATTCTTTATTTCCAGAAATTAAATTTACCCGATATAAACCCTTTTCCCAATCTTTTAGATTAAGATCAATACGATTACTTTGATTGGCATTCTCAATTTTCCAAGAACGAATAATTTGCCCTAAGGGGTTGTAAATTTCCAAGAGGCAATTTCCAGATTCAGTCAACTGAAACTCTATTGAAACCTTTTCTGAACTGGGGTTTGGGAAAATGCTTAATTCAGTAGTCAACGCAATTTTTGGATAGAGAGAAACCCCTTGAAGGCAGGCAAAACTGTCTACTCCCAATCTTATACTATCAAGCTTGGCGTATAAAAGATTCCCCGGGCAAGATGTTCCTTTAGGACAACCAACCGTGGCGTTATTTCCATCTCTATGGCTGGAGATATTTTCTAAATTCAGCATAGAGCTCGGGTGGTAACTACTTTGGTTTGGAATGATGTTTTTATCGCAAGCTTCCCAAGAAATTAGATTTTTTAGCTGAGCAATGGCAGCTTGTTTTGGTGCGATATTTTGAAAATTTCCAATTAAACAAATGCCAGTTGTTCCTCCATTCATGCAACTGAAATGGGCGCCGCCAACTCCATCTCCACGACCTTCATAAATTACACCATTTGGATCGATAAGCCAGTTGTAACCAATATCATCCCAGCCATTGGTATTCACATGTAAATCCCAATAATAAGCAACAATAGCGCTGAAATCATTACTGGTATTGGCACCAGCAGAATGGTGGACAATAATGTGTGTGGGCTGAGTTGGGCTTGGTGTAGGGTCTTTTGGACAATCATTATTTGGGCACCAACAATTTCTATCGCAATAGGCGGGTTGTGGACAAGAACATTGAGCTCCTGTTTTTAAAATCGGTTCTTGGGATTTGTTGTGCGGATAATAAAAACGAAAGGTAAATTCGTTGGTAAAGGTTTGGTTCGATTTGAATTGGATATCGCTAAATTTTTCTTTTATAAAATCACCTTCGAAGCAAGTTCTCCCTATGGTTCTGCCATGCTTGTTTTTACGCAAAGGCGCCCATTCTCCCCAAATTCCATTTTGTTTTTTAATTCGATAATGCAGGATGGCCTCAAAATTTTCAATTTCTGTAAAGGCGGAAACCCCAATAAATTCAAAATCAATTTCTGTATTAGTTAACTTTTGACTTTCTGTTATTACCTCCTGATTCGGAGAGTTTCCAACATCTGAAAAATTTATTTTCAGGGAGGATGAACTCTGGCCATAGTTAAGGAAACAAAGCAGACTTAAAAAGAGGGTGAATAACTGGCGCATTGAGAATGTTGATTTATGCAAAATTAAGGATTCGGATTGAGAGCTTGGCTAATTTTCAATTCTGCATATTCCAAAATTGGATCCTTTTCGGTGAGGATGGAATTGAGATCTGACTTTAATGGAAAATCGGGCAATATGCCACTTACTAGAGGGGTTTTTACGGCCGTTTTGTACAATGCTGTGCTAAAGGTGATTCCCGTATGCGAATGAGGTAGCTTGATAGAAATTGTCATTCCGTTTGAACCACATTGGGCTCCTCCAGTTTCAGATCCGATAAATATTGCTTTTTTATGTTCTTTCATTAAGGCTGAAAAAATGCTGGAGCATGATTTGGAATTTTCGTCAGCAAGCACCACGGTTTTTCCTTTAAATGAATTCTTTTTTGGATACGCCATAAGGTTGAGGTAATCTGTCCAAAAACCATTATGGAATCTCATGGTGTCTGAATATTCAGAGTAGCTAGTCATAATTTTTTTAAAACTGAAATCCTTTTGTTTTTTGGAATAAACACTTTCAATATAAGCTACACTATCTTCAATAAAATAAGAGAATAATTCTTTACCATTAGCCGTCCATCCACCTGGATTCCCCCTTATATCAATGATTAATTTTTGGATTCCATTCTTTTCAATTTCCTGAAAAACAGAATCGGTAAAAGACAAAAAGTTTTGCCCAAAATGAGAAAGGACTTCATTATTAAAAGAAGCTATTTTGTAAATGGCGACACTCTCCTTATTCGTATACTCCAAAGTTAGTGGGGCTTGTTTTATTTGTGTTTTAAGCGGATAGCGACCTTCTTTAAAGGAATTGATCTCCGCTTTTGTTAAAGCTGAAATGGTTTTTGTTTCCATGGTTGCCCCCTGTAATATTTCGAGGTCAAAAGAATCAGGTTTAGCTATGAAATTAGAATAGGCCATTGGGAAATAGTCACTTACTGCCTTTTCTTTTACAACAAGGTTATGGGCATCGCTTGTCATGAATTTTTCAATTTGCTTAATAATTGAATCCGAACTTTGATTGTTGATTTGAAGAACTTTGGATCCTTCTAACAGGGTGCTATCTGGACTGAAATTTTTTAGGATGAAAAGTTCATGATCGAGGATGATGAATTCAAACGGAAGGAATTTGTAATTGGAATTTCGTTGAAATTTATAAGCTTTTGAATGCCCCCAGCCACTATGCATGCACCCAATCTCTGAAAAAAGTAAGCCTAAGTTTTTCGTAAAATCAAAATAGGAAATGGAATCTGTTTTGTGCTGAATAAAACTATTGAAAAGAGAGTCAATTTTATTTTTGGAGCTATATCGGTAAAGCGGTGTGCAAGCCTCTTCTAAAATATGTTTTAAGATTTGTAGATCTTCATAAGCCTTTTTAAAAGCAATGTTTTCATGAAAATCTAAATCCTCATTTTGTTGATTCTGTAAAATCTTATTCAAGAAAATTTCAAAATCCTGATCAGAATATTCTCGAAAGTAAACTTCACCTCTCTCGTTATTTTCATTAACACATGTGGATAATAATAGGGCTAGAAAAAGAGAAATATAGAAAGATGATTTCACGGTTTAAAGCTTTTTCAGTACTTCACAACAGAATTCTATTTCTGAACTGCTAGTATCTAGGTGAGTAACGAATCGCAATTTCCCCTGTCCCATTCCAATGGCTAGAATGTTCTTTTCTTTTAAAATATTTAGAAAGAGATCTTGATCTTTTCCTGGCTTTAAATAGAAAATTACAATATTGGTTTCTACCGGATCTATATGCGAAACCCAAGAGCATTCCTCCAATGCATTTTTTAATTCTTGAGCCTTATCATGATCTTTTTGCAATCGATTAATATTATTGTCCAAAGCATAAATTCCAGCAGCAGCTAAATACCCAGCTTGACGCATAGCACCTCCGAATTTTTTTCTTACTCTTTTTGCTTTGGCAATAAATGTTTTATCTCCCAATAATAAAGAACCAACTGGTGCTCCTAGTCCTTTGGATAAACAAATGGAAATAGTCTGAAACAAAGCTCCATAATCACGGCAATTCTGTTCTTTAGCAACTAGGGCATTAAATAATCGGGCGCCATCTAAATGAAAACCCAATTGACGGCTTTTTGCAACTTCGGAAAGATCGGCCAATGAGGAAAGTTCATAACAAGAACCGCCTCCCTTATTGGAAGTGTTTTCTAAACTTAAAAGCGAAGTTCGTGCAGCATGGATATCATCAGGATTAATGTTTTGTTCTACTTCCTCTACATTTAGTAAACCCCTTTTTCCACCAAGGAGCTTTGCCTGACAAGAAGAGTTAAAAGCCATTCCACCACCTTCATAATTGTAAATATGAGAATATTGATGGCAGATAACTTCATCTCCCGGTTGGGTATGAATATTTATTGCAATTTGGTTGGTCATGGTTCCGCTCGGACAAAAAAGCGCACTTTCCATCCCAAAAAGTTGAGCAGCCTTTTCTTGAAGCTTGTTGATAGTGGGATCTTCATCAAAAACATCATCACCTACTTCGGCAGACATCATCGCTTCCAACATTTCTTTACTGGGTTTCGTAAAGGTGTCGCTTCGTAAATCTATTGGTCTATTTTTCATCCCAAAATTTAATAGTAAATCTCAAAGATAAACCTTGGAATCAAATTCAAGGATGAAAGGGGGAAATGAAATTACAAACCTTTTAAAGCGGCAAAATCAAATTTTAGAGAGAAAATATTGGAATAAAGAGCATCTGAAGCATTGCCAATATCTGTTAATGCATAATCGATGGAAATGCCTCTGTATTTAAAACCAAGACCTAAATTAGGTTGTAGACTAATGTTTTCGGAGTTGTCAAAATCTACAGTTCTTTGAATGTTTCCTAGTCCACCTCTTAGGAATGCGAATTTTCTGTAGCCTAATTCAAAGCCAAATCCTGGATCAATACTTCCGAAATTACTTCCAACAAGGGTATTTCTTTCTCCATCAAAGGTAATATCCATGTTTATTTCAGTGTGCAAGCTGTATTTCTTATTTAAGGTAAAGCTCCTTCCTACTCCTAGCAACAAACGAGGTATAGTAAGCTCCAATTTCTCCTCTGGAAGGCCACCGATTGTATCTAATTTTTCTTCGTTAAAAGACCAAGAATTAAAAGTAGAGGTGAAATCCCTAAGGGTAGCTCCAAATTCCCAGGCATTGATTTTATACTGGGCACCTAGATCAAAACCAAAACCAATGGCATTGGCAAAATCTCCAATTTGACGGTAGATGATTTTTACATTTCCACCATAGTTTAAATTGGCGTATTTGCTAGATTTTCGAGCGTAAGAACCTATCAAGGCATAGTCTGCTGCAGAAAATTTATTGATTCTATCATAGTCTACATTCCCATCTTTATCCAATAATTCCGTTGTGTCTAAAATATCATCAACGCCAAAACGGATAACGGTAAAACCAATGGTGCTAAGAGCGTCAACAGGTTGGGCAAAAGAGAGGTAATCGTATTGAGCAATGCTGGCAAAATATTCTGCATGCATGGCGGATGCTTGCCAAGACTTGGTGATATTCGCTAAACCAGCGGGATTCCAATAACCTGCGGTAACGTCGTTTACAGAGGCAATAACACTGTTGCTCATCCCCATGGCTCTGGCATCAACGCCAATATTTAGAAATTCATTACTGTATTTCCGGCCTTGACCAAAGATTAAAGTAGGGACTAAAAGAAATAGAAAAGCGATTTTTTTCAACATCAAAATTTTAGGGCACAAATAAAAATCAAATTTACGGCATTAAAAACTTGATAAATATGGTAATATTGTCCAAACGACGAAGATAACTGTGAAAAGCATAATTCCAAATACTCTTACCCTTTCTAATTTGGCTTGCGGCCTATTTGCCATCTATGCCATTTTTACCAATGATTATATAATGGCGGCATGGTTACTTGGCTTTGCTCAAATTTTTGATTTTTTGGATGGTTTTGTAGCCAGACTATTAAAGGTTCACTCGGAAATGGGGAAACAATTGGATTCTTTAGCTGATATGGTGAGCTTTGGTGTAGTGCCCGGTTTTATGGTTTTTAAATTATTTAAACTTTCCATGCAAGGTGGAGAACCGATCCCTGAATTTCTACCTTTTATCGCCTTTCTGATTCCACTTTTTTCTGCCTTAAGATTAGCGAAATTCAATATTGACACTCGCCAAACCGAACATTTTATTGGATTGCCAACCCCCGCAAATACCATATTAATAATGTCAGTAGCACTTTATGGGGTTTTTGGGGAAAGTGAAAATGTTACTCAACTTATTTTACATCCCTTTTTCCTTGTTGCATTAACAGTAGTTACCTCCTTTTTACTGGTGGCGGAAATCCCATTACTGTCTTTAAAGTTCAAATCCATGAACCTAAAAGAAAATCGATCGCGGTTTATATTGTTGTTAATGATAATTGTATTATTCCTGATTTTTAGGATACGGGCATTGGTCTTTATTATACCTTTGTACCTCATTTTGTCACTCATTTTTAAGCCGACTAGAAACTAAGCTTGGAAATTGTATTAGAACATTAAAAAAATAAAAATTAGATGAAATTCAGAGCGGAAATTGATGTTATGCCTCAGAAGGCTTTATTGGATCCTCAAGGAAAGGCGGTAAGTCAGAGTATGAAAAATATTGGCCTTAATGAAATTTCAGAAGTAAGAATTGGTAAGCATATCACCCTAGAGGTAGAGGCTGATTCAAAAGAGATTGCAACAGAAAAAGTAACAGAAGCTTGTAAAAAATTAATTGTAAATCAAATTACAGAAAGCTTTGTTTTAGAAATTATTGAGGCTTAAGTCTTGCACGGTTCAAATATTTGTCTATATTTGGATTGATAGAGATTTTTGATAGGAACTGTAATCCCCACTTTCTTTTTTAAAGCGAGTGGGGATTCATTTTTTTAGACTATTCCTAATTATTCTTCACCCGAACATTTATGGTTTTTGAATTGCTATTTCCAGCATGATCTGTTGCCAGTAATTCAATGGTGAAAAGTTCTAAACTGTCCTCAACAACTGGCAATAACATTGAAGTTTCGTATAGATAACTTTGGTAATGCAGGTGGGTATGTTTGCTAAAAACAATTGAACTGTCCTTGTCTCTGCTAATTTTTACAGCCATGGAGTGCAATTGATCATTTTCAGTAATATTCACCACCACGGGTAAATTAGTCAAGCTGAAATAAGTGGAATCTGGATTGGGTTTAATCAGATTCATTTCCGGCCCTTCAGAATCTATTTTGGCTTCATCATCTTTATCACAAGAATGAATAAATATTCCAAAAAGTAAAATTGCAATTATCTTGATTTTCATTTTAAAATAAATAATTAAAGGAGAAATAGGTTTGTAAACCGGGGTTGTAATCTCCATTTGTATGGTTTCTAAGATTCCCGCCTCCTCTGAGGCTAAACAAGAAATCTTTTAGTTTTAATTGAACTCCCAATTGGGCATTTATGCTTTCACCTCCTGTACCGTATTGGTAAAAATCTCGGGCATTAATATCCCTATCAAAATGTTCATAGGAAATACCCATTAAGGGGACTAAGGCGATTTTTTTTAAAGCAATTTTGTAAGCGAACAAAAGCTGAATGGAGGCTTGGTTACCAAATTTATAATTGCTGGGGTTTGTACTGTTGTACAAGTATCTAGCTTGACTTAAAGCTACCCAATTTTTATATCCAAACTGATATTCCAATTCACCTTGAAAATCCAATCCTCCAGTGCCAACCTGAAAATTTTGTGGTATTAGACTGGCCTCTCGGTTTTCAAATTTTCCGGTTGGTAAATTCAGTCCACCTGTTAATTTAATACGGTGACTTTTTTTCTCATCTCCCATCCTCAATAAGAAATAATTAGCCTTTAAGGTAATGTCGCTAATTCCATAAATATTGCTTTCACTTTCCGCCTGGTTTCGTTGGGCGTAGATGTAAGGAATGCTTAAGGATAAACTCCAGTCGGAATTTATAGCGTAGCTGCCGTTTAAGTCTATTTGCTGGATATAATCACTAATTCCAGTGCCTGTTTTAAACTGCCGAAAAGAATGTCGGAGTCCTAAGCTATTTTGATTGTAAAAGGATAGGTCGCCAAAACCTACTGTCATGCCAGAACAGCCGCATGCATCACAGGCTATTGTGGGAAAAGAGGCAACTAGAAAAATTGCCAATGCTATATTTTTCATTCTGATTTTTTATTCGTTAGAGTCTATTTTACCCTAAGAATATTGGCGGAGGAGAATGAAGTTTTATAAAAGGAGTTTTTACACCCGATGTATTATGACTGAAATAAAGGGGCTTTTGGGATCCGGAAAAATTTAGGAGCTCTCCAGTATTTATAAGAGCCATATACCAATCTAAATTTTCGAATAATGGCATGCTGGGTCTGCTTTCGGAATCTTGGTTGAGGTTTAGTTTTTTGGCAAAGGCACAAGTACCATTACATTCTAATTCTGGTTTGTCTTTGTTTTCGCATAATTCATTGGCATACAAGCCGTAATTGACCGTATAGTGAATAATGGCTCCTAGGGGTTTAAATAAACTCAGGAGGTATACACTAGCAAAAACAAAAGCTAGAATCCTTTTATGAAGAAGTTTTTCTTTCACAACACAAAAGTAGTTCAGGGCTTCTAAACAGAGAAGCATTTTGTGTAATTTCACATCATGAATTTTTTAGCCCACCTTTTTTTAACTCAAGGAAATGAGGATTTAACCATTGGTAATTTTATTGCTGATTCGGTAAAGAGCTCCGAATGGGGCAAGTTTAAACAGGAAGTGGTAAAGGGAATAAAAATTCATCATCACATAGACGAGTTTACGGATAAGCATCCTGTGGTGATGCGCACAAAAATGAAACTTCGCGAAAAGCACGGAAAATACAGCCCGGTGATAGGGGATATAGTTTACGATCATTTTTTAGCCAAAAATTTTCAGGACTATTCCCAAATAAGCCTAGACGATTTTGCCCAAAACTCCTACAGCCTTTTCAGAAAAAGGTGGGGGGAATTGCCAAAGCCCGTTCAGCACATGACAAAATACATGGAAGCAGGAAACTGGCTTTTTAATTATGGAAACAAGGAGGGGTTAAACAGTGCCCTAAGTGGGATGGGAAGAAGGGCGTCATTTAAAAATAAAATGCACCAAGCCACCGAAGATGTTTTTGAGAATTACGATTCATTTAAAAGTGATTTTGTGGAGTTTTTTCCTCAGTTGCAGGGTTATGTTGCGGAGGTCATTAACAGAGTTGTTGATGAGGATTGAAGATCTAACTCCGCTTGTTTTTTGGTTTTAAAATTCTACCGTCAAGATCACCAATATGCAACTTTAAGCTCAAAAATAACAGTAATTGAGCTTTATTTTGTTTTTGGATGAGCTACAAAATAGGTGTGTTTGAGAGCCTCCTGCCTTCGACTTAGTTTTCATGAAAAGTAGAATGCCTTTTTCTTGTGAGCTTTTTTTGGTTCATTTTTGGTCAATCTTTAAATCATGAGCGATAGCGAATATCCCGAAAATGAACAGAATTTAAACACTTTCTTCAGGCGATAATTTTTATTTAGACCAACTTTGGGCAAATCTATTCATAAAGGCGAAAAATTTGCGCCTATCTAAAATGCTTTTTTGAATTGGAATTCAATATGGTCATTTTTTCAGTGGCGTTATTTAGGATTTCTTTTTTTTTTGATTTTGGGTTGTTTGGAGGTTTAGCCGAGGCTTTTGATTATTCCGAAACTAGTTTGTTCCCCGATACTTCAATTTATTACTATCTGAAAATCGTCAATATTTTTTATATAATCCTGATCAATAGTTTGTTTAATTGTCAATTTTTTCACACCAAAATTTTGATCAAAAAATGTTAAAATTATTAAACGAAATTTGGTTAATATTTTTTCTATATTGCACTTGATTGATCTAAAAACCATAGCTATAGCGGTGTAATAATTGAAAAGTATTTTCGTGATAATAACCTCATTTTCTAAAGAGAGTTTATTGCGAATGCGTTTACAATTAGATGACTTTTTTGCCCCTCAGAGGAGTAGCCTTTTCTGCTTTAGTGGACTAGAACCGATTTTCAGATATCGGACTTTCCTCCACTGGATTTACGCATAAATCCAGAAGAATTTTTAACCAATATTTTTTTAACCAATTATTCTAAATTATGAATGCAAACAACCTTTACACAAAAACTGCGGCCTTATTTTCCCTCCCAAGTGGGTATCTAATTCTGCTTACATTCCTTTTTAGCTTCGGCCAGCAAATAAGCTATGGGCAGAGCACTTGCAGTAGTCCACCGTCTGCTTTAGTCAATGGTGATTTTGAACAACCACCTGGGGCAATTTCTACCAGCCACTTGTCCATAAATAGTAATATGCCGGGATGGTTTGTCTCGCACGGCACACCTACCACCCAAAGCACCCCTCCTCGTTCAATGTGGATGTGGGCCAATGGCGGAGTTGGAGAAGGTGTATTCAATTGCTTCGACTTTCAACAAGGAAAAGAATACCTTATATGTTTTGATCTTATAACCAATGGCCATACCAGCGGTGTTTTTAATGTACGAGCTACAACAGGTATTAATCCGTATACAGCGAATCCAACCCCTGCAGGCTCAAATCCCCCTTGGCCTTCCTCTTCTCAACAAATTTTTCTAGATGGATTGGCACCTTATACAACAATGACCTCTCTTTCTGTTCCATTTGCCCCAACAAGTAACTACAGCCAAATCTGGTTTTATCCCCAGCAGAATGTTTCTCTTGCTACCCAGTCCGAAGCTTTGTTTGATAATGTGGTTATTCAAGAAATCAACCCTGCATTATATACCGTAAGTTCGGATGTTGTTATTTGTCCACCGGCTAGTATTCAGCTGTCTGCCACCGGAGGGACAAGCTATAATTGGTCTCCTGCTACAGGCCTTAGTTGTACTAATTGTCCCAACCCGGTAGCCACACCTGCCTCCACCACAACCTATTCTGTTGAAATTATAGACCCAGATCTTTGCGGACCTGTTACAAGAGAAGTTACGGTAACCGTGGACTGTGACTGTGTGTGCGAAATAAATCCTGGCTTTTTATATGCTCAAGAGGCGAATTGTAGTACCTATACTTTTACGAATAATTCAACCGGTAGTGCCTGTACAAATATTGTTGGTACTAATTGGGATTTTGGTGATGGCGTAACCGGTACCGGCAATAATATCACGCACAGCTTTCCTGGTCCAGGTACTTATAATGTATGTATGGCAGTTGCTGGTTTTGATGGTGAAAATTGTTGTAACGACTCCATTTGTTACGAAATAATCATTGAATGCGATACCAATGATTGTGAATGCGAGTTAAGTCCAGATTTTAGGTATAATGTGGAAGAATGTCAAGTTGAATTCTTTGACCTAACAACCACTGACTGCGATATAACATCTTGGAATTGGAATTTTGGCGACGGTACTCATGCCTCTATACCAAATCCAATTCACCATTTCAATGGAGCGGGAATTTACGATGTTTGTTTGACGATAGAAATAATTGATCCTCAAACCGGGGTGTGTTGTATAGATTCGGTTTGTTATGAGGTTGAAGTGGAGGATTGTGAACCTTGTGAATGCGATATCAATCTTGCCTTATTCGATATAAGAGTAACAGACTGTATGGTTGATTTCAATATTGATGTTCAAGCAGACTGCGACCTTTTTGATATAAGCTGGGATTTTGGTGACGGCAATACCCTTAATGGAAATTTCAACCCTCAGCATACGTATAGCTACAATGGTATTTACCATGTATGTGCTACGGTGCACTATATTGATAATAATGGTAAACCCTGTTTTAAAACCTTTTGTGATGTGGTGAGCATTGAAAATTGCGAACCTGCACCTTGTGCGAAGTCAGGAGGTCCAGATAAGAAAAAGGCTTCTGCAGATGAACTTCAGCGTGGAGATTCGCCATTACTCGATTTGAATGTATACCCTAATCCTTCTTCAGGGTTGGTGAACATAAGTTTTCAAACCCCTTCTGCTGGAAATGTGGAAATAAAAGTCCAAGGTTTAACTGGAAAGCATATTGCAACTCTAGTGAATAAGGATATGGAGGGTGGAGATCATAAGGTTAGCTGGGATCCTTCTGCTTCGGATATTTCTTATGGAATGTACTATGTTCTGGTGAAATTCGGAGAGAAAAGGCAAACCGTAAAGTTTATTTACAAAAAGTAACTCCAAATCAGACAATGTTTTTTGTTAAAGGCTGCCTCAAATTGAGGCAGCCTTTTTATTTTAAGGTTTGATATGGGTAGGGGATAAAAATTAGACTAAAGGGCGATTGTTCATTTTCTAATGCCATAACAAGTAGGGAAATAATTGGACTTTAGAAGAGTTCATGATAGGTGGTGAAGTGACTGTCCCAAAAGAAATCAGCATTTTTTTTGGAGGGTTGGCTAAGGGTTTATTAAGTCTTTTATTCGGTTGAGAAGCCCTTATTTTACCTTTTCATATTTACAAATGTTCCTAAATCCTGTGTAAGATGTTGCTATAGTGTCTTTCGTTCTAATTTGATTCCATTTCTCAGAACAGGGATCTATAAAACTATTTCCATAAACTTTTCCAGGCAGGGAGGTGTATTCCCTAAGATTTCCTTGCAAGTGGGTTATCAAATCTTTTTTGCAGAATACACAATTTGTCTGAAAAGTGGGGGATAGCCCATAAGGTCGAGATTTGGATCTGTCAGCTTTTGACTCCAAACAGTTACATTCAATTAAAAGACTTTCGTCACAGTATTTTTTACGACAGGATTTATAATTTTTTGAGTTCTGAGAGTCAGCAAAATTAGCAGCCTTTCTGAAGTCATTTGAGTCGGGGAGGTAATATTTTGGTAGGAAGAGGATGGGCTTGTCTGCTGTGTAATTGTAGTACTGACCTGCCAAGTACTTCTCAATGGTGAAAATTGAATCTATTGGAACAATACCTCGGTAATCAATTTTGTTTTCCCTTATGAGCCAATTTTCTGCTACTCTTTCGGTGCGCCAATTTGTAAAATCAATTGTTCTTTCGTCCTATATATGGTTAATTATTTGTGGGGCGCTTGTATGTAGGGATTTTGTGTCCAATGGTTTATAATGAGACCACAATTCTTAAATGCTTACAAATTTTCTAAAGTTACTTCGATCTACGATTTCTTCTTTAGCATCATATTCATTTACAAATGTTTTAGGTAATCTTAGTTTTTTCTTTGCTTTCCACTTAAACTCAAATCCAGTAATAATTCCCTTATTATCCTCTACAAAATCGACTTCTTGCTGTTGCCTAGTTCTCCAAAAATACATTTTGGAATAAGTGTTCTTGTAAGTGTTTTGCTTGAGTCTTTCTGAAATCAAAAAATTTTCCCACAAGGCACCTGTATCTTGTCTAAGGTTTAATGAATTGAAATTTCCTAGGACCATATTTCTTACACCATTATCGTAGAAATAAATTTTCTTGTTCTTTTTTATTTCATTTCTTAAATTTCGACTAAAACTATCTAACTTAAAAACGACATAACCTTTTTGTAAAATGTCAATGTAGTTTGAAATGGTATTTTTATCTACCCCCACAGTTTGGGCAAGTTCATTGTAATTTACTTCACTTCCTATTTGTAGTGCTAGTGCTTGGACAAGTTTTTCTAAAACTTCAGGCTTTCTAATGTTTGAATAAGCCAATATATCTCTGTATAAATAACTATTTACTAATTGTTTAAGGATTTCTTTTTCTTCTCCGGGATTGTTTAATACATCAGGGTAAAATCCATATAATATTCGATTCTCAATTTGTTGTTCCGAAACTAGATATCCGTGTTTATTTTCAAGTTCCTCCCAGCTTATTGGAAATAATTCGTATTCCCATTTTCGACCTGTTAATGGTTCATTAAGTTCTTTAGACAAATCAAACGATGATGATCCACTTACAAATAGTTGAACATCTTTAAATTGATCTGTTATTATTTTTAGAGTTATTCCAATTCCAGAAATTCTCTGCGCTTCATCTATGAATATAATTTTATGAGAACCGATGATACTTTTAATTTGTTCAGTGTTAGGTTTGCTTAATATACTTCTAACTGTTGGGTCATCAGCATCTAAAAAAAGATGGTTTTTATTATCTATTAATTTTCTAATTAAAGTTGTCTTTCCTACTTGTCTAGGACCAATTAAAATAATAGCTTTTCCTTTACCTATTTTTGTTTCAATTTTATTTGATAATATCCTTTGATACATAACTTGAAGATTTGTTCAAAGATATGAATTATAAAACTATATTCACTAATAGTTATGTTATTTAGTGAATTAAAATTTCGTTTAGTTTTTGTATTATACTGATATAGGTTGACCTTTTTTAGGTTAATTTATACCGTTCAAACTATTTTTTTAGCCGTTTAGAAGGCAAAAAATATTTTGAACTAGTTTTGTTTTTAAATTGTTAGTTCAGGTAAATTTACATTATTTTTTCGATACGATTTATATTTGATATTTGGATTCAAATGCACTTCAGCAGGTTTTCTTAAATCGAGGCTAAAATGCGATCTTAAATTATTATAAATATTTACAGCTTGTGCTGCCATTTGCTGAGCAATATCGGTATTTTTAATGATTTGTTTTAAACCATATTCGTATTTTAAAGTCCTGTTAATTCGTTCTGCGATAGCATTCCTGCCTGCCGGCAGGCAGGTTCATACGGATCATATTGTTCGGTCATACTCATTGTAATTCCGTTACTTTCTGCAAATTCGGTGTATGTAGGATTGCAGTATTGAAAGCCTCTATCAGAATGATGAATGAGCTTTTGATTGGGATATTTTCTGTTTTTAATTGCCATAGCGAGCGCATCACAGCAAAGAGATGTTCTCATATGATTGTCGAGTTTGTAGCCCATAATTTGCTTAGAATAGGCGTCTGTAACTAAAGCTAAATAATTATGACCATTTTCGGTTTTAATATAGGTTATATCGCTTACCCAAAGCTGTTCTGGACGAGTAGGAGCCTGGTCTTTTACGATGTTTTTATATTTTCTAAAAAGATGATTAGAATTGGTTGTCGTAACATAGTTTTTTCTTTTTTTGATGAGTAAATTATTGAACCTTAAGAAGTCATAGAATTTATCTCTACCAATGTTTATATTTTGATTTATCATTTCAGTTTTAAGATTGTGATATAGCTTTATACCGCCAGTTTGAGAGCTTACTTTTTTCCGATAGTTCTTGACCATTTTGATTAGTTTCTGATGGTTTATTTCTTTGTTTTCTTGTGTTTTGAGTCTTTTGTAGAAGGCTTGTTTAGAGATCCCAAAACATCCATAGAGCCATTTTCTTTTATACGGTTTTTCTTCTTTAGTTCTATCTCTTTTGCTAATGTTTTGGGCAATGACTTTTTTGCCATATCAACGCCTGTAATAAGTTCCATATCGGCAATAATGTCCTGTTGAAAGTCTTTTTGAAACTCTAGTTCTTCAATCTTTTCCTTAAGTTTTTTAATTTCATCGTTTTTGCTCATACCTGTGTTTTGTTGTACTAAGGTACTATATTTTCTTAACCAATAAGTAATAGTTGTTCTGGGAACATCATACTTTTTAGAAGCAGAGTTTGTAGAAATCTGCCCATTCTGAATTTGGTCAACGACGAATAATTTGGTTTCTAAAGTTGCTTTTTGGTAGCTTTTTTTTAGCCAGTGTTGTTTTTGTGTTTTCATAAGTGACTGTAATTAATTGATTAATTTTTAGTCAACCTATTTCAGGAAAGTACATTTCTCATATGTGCTACAACGTGTTTGTATATGGTTTGTTGCGTGGTTTAAGCACCTAATTTAGTAAATAAAAACCGACCAAGAAAGTCCGCGAGGACTTTCGTAAGTAGGCGAGAAGCCAGCAATAAATTA
>CAKZNE010000039.1 GCA_937129395.1 uncultured Cryomorphaceae bacterium
CGTAACGGGCAACGGTAGCGTGGCTTAAAAATAACCCTAGGCCTAAACCTAAGCCCTTACCTTTGGCGGTGACAAATGGTTTACCTATATGGTGGCCAATGTCGAGAGGCACGCCGGGGCCGTGATCGCGAATACTCAGTGTAATAAATTGCTGATTCCAGTCGAGGTTAATGAGCAGTGCTTGAGTGCTGGCATCGGCGGCATTGTTTAATAAATTAGCAATAGCCTGTTCAAGTGTGGCGTCGACGTCAAGAGTTGCCATTGCAGTATGACTAGCAACCGTGAGTTCAAAGCATACGCTGGGACGCAGTACTTGCCAGTGTTCAAGGATGTGTTTTAGGTAGTCATCAACTGCAACGGTTTTGCGTTGTGCGGCGCTGTGAGTCTCTGCGGTATTAACTAAGCCTCGTAAAATTTCGCGGCAGCTAGCCACTTGTTGGCGCAATAAAAGCAAGTCATCTTTTAGCGGGCCTTGCTCTTGGTAGTCTTGCTCCATCTCGTCGATTAATACCGTGATGGTTGATAATGGTGTGCCCAGTTCGTGTGCGGTGCCCGCTGCCAAAGTGGCAACGGCGAGAATTTGTTCGTCACGTAATTCATCTTCGCGGCGGCAAACTAAGCGTGCTTCTTGTTGCCGTAACGAGCTGGCCATTTTTACCACAAAATAGGTGATCAGCCCGGCGCTTAAGCTAAAGTTAAACCACATGCCAAGTACATGTTGGTTAAAGCTGGTGTTGCTCGCGCTGTGCTGGGCGTGCTCATCCATTGCACCGAGAGGCTGAAAATAAAATAACATCAAGCTGTAGGCGGTTATCGATAATCCGGCAATCATCCAAGTGTAACGCCAAGGAAGAATGGCCGCAGAAATGGTTAATGGCACTAAATAATAAGAGACAAACGGATTGCTGGCGCCGCCGCTAAAATAGAGTAAGACACTGACAATAATGACATCGAACATCAGTTGGGCAAAATATTCTACATCGGTAACTGGCCATTTTTTACGAAGCCGTAAAGCTGTTGCGAGAGTGAGTATTGCATAGATAAAAATGGCACCCAAATGAATGGGGTAGTGCAGTGTCGACTTATTGTTTAACTCTACATAAGCCATGGCGATGAGTAAGCCGACCACCACAATAAGTCGAATGCTTAGCAGCCAGCGCAAATTAGTGGCTGACGCGGCAAGTGATAATGGCTGATGTGCAGGTGTACGCATGTGATTACTTTGAGTAAGAGGCTATGTGAATTTTAAGGCCGCGTCTTAAAGGTGCTGTCTAGACAAGATAGCTGACGAACCTCAGCACAGTATATAACAAGTTATTTAGTATTTTGCTGTGGTCGATTGTCGCAGTTTGTTGGGGTGATGAATACGCGCTCTGTTTATTACTGCGGGTATTATTTAATTATCATCATGAGGTCTATTGTTGTGCTGAATCACTTGTCGGTGAGCATTAGGTCTAAAGCTTGGCGATAAAAAATACTGCTCTGACCTGCTGTGTTAAGAAAATGATCCGTGGTTAAATTCGAGCATCAATTGGCAACGAAGTTGGTGTCGCCTCAATAAGCGGTCATTTTAGTCATCAGGCCGTCTTTGTTAAATACCATCACATCAAACGTTTCAATAACGAGGTCGGCGCCTTCTGGTTTTGCGCGCATTGCACAAGCGCCCCTTTGTCTGCGAGCGCGAACGTTGCCCTCAAGAATCATCACCTCAACACTGTCGATAGCGCTTTGATAAAATACTCGTAAGGCTTTTTACCAATATGGGCGTCGGTGCCGACAGGGTCTTTCAGGTGTCATCACCGCTGACGGCATCGACATAGGCCTTTAGGGTGCTGGCAGGTTTTTTATTACACGCCCAGGGTATAGCCACCATCTAAGGTGAGTGTTTGGCCAGTAATAAAGCTGGCTTGTGCACTGCATAAAAATAATACCGCGCCGGCCATGTCTTCCGGTGTGCCCCAGCGTTTTAATGGTGTGCGGGTAATAATCGGGTCATTGTATTCAGGCATGTCTTTCATAAAACTGGTCCATATCCTTTCTGCTAATTACATTTATCTGATTATTCCATTCTTCAAATAAAGGAGCTAACTTCTCAAATCGTGATTTCTGAACTTCTGTTAATTCAGGAAAATATTTTAAAACTACATTCATTATTTCCAGGCTTTAGGTTTGCCAAAAAAGAGGTTTTGGAGGTGAACTAAGGTTACAAAAAGGGTACTGCAAAATTCCCAAAGGGGAAATAGAATTAAACAATCCATGGATTTAAATCTCCTTGCCGAAGGAATAAGTATAATGAATTGTATAATGACTTTTAATGCCAAGCTAATCCAAAATAATTTCCAATCGTAAAAAAGCAATACGGCAATGGGCAATAGAAGATAAAAACTCAATTGAGACAGTCCATAAAGAGTAAGCAAAATCTTGGGCCAAAACCTGTAAAATGAAGAGGTGGACATATGCCTTCTTTTTTGCCTCCACCAAACAGCAAGATTTTTTGGTGACTTGGAATAGGTAAAAGCCTCGGGATTCAACTGCAAACCTACTTCACTATATTCTCCAGATTCACTTACAAAAAGATCATCGTCCCCGGAAGGTAGACCGATATGAGATTCGAATCCTCCAACATTATGAAAAAGAGATTTTTCGTAAGCCAAATTCCTACCTACTCCCATATAGGGCATACTCGCTAGAGCGAAAGAATTGTATTCAATTGCCGTTTGTAAAGTTTCCCATCTTACCACTTTATTAATAAATGAATTTTCCTTAAACGTCGCTCCAATTCCTAAAACAATTTGTTTTTGAGGAAACTGGTTGACCATGGATTTTAACCAATTTTTTCCAGCCGGTTTGCAATCTGCATCTGTTAAAAGTAAATGTTCAAAGGAGCTGCTTTTTATTCCCAAGCTCAGAGCCATTTTCTTTCCGATATAAGTTTCTTTATTATTGTTTCCAATGATTTTTAAATGGGAAAATTGCTTTTGAAGAGATTCTAAAACAGCCAAACTTCCATCCTCACTTTGATCGTCGACAACAAGAACTTCAAATTTGGGATAGTTTTGATTTAATATTTCGGGTAAGTTTTCCCTCAAGTTATTCTCCTCATTTTTAGCGCAAATAACAATTGATACAGGCCCTTTGAAGTTTCCATTTTCCTCTTTGAAAAAGATCAATCGAGAATGAAAAAATAAATAATGAAAGATTAGGTAAACCAGAGGGGCTGCCCAAATCAAAAAGAGAAAATCCATAAGCCGCAAATGTAAGGATGTAGCTGTTCATATTGCCCAATTATTTGGATTTTCAATTAAATCCAAAAGGGATGAAATTGTGGATTCGGATTGAAGGGATAAAGCTTATTTTTGCGCCGATGAATTTTACACTGCAAAACACGGACAGCAAAAGCAAAGCTCGATCTGGAATATTTAAAACGGAGCATGGGGAAATAAAAACACCCATTTTTATGCCGGTGGGGACTGTGGCTTCTGTAAAAGCAGTTCACCAAAGGGAATTAAAAGAAGATATTAAGGCCCAAATTATTTTGGGTAATACCTATCATTTGTATTTAAGACCTGGAACCAATATTTTAGAAAAAGCAGGCGGTTTGCATAAATTTATGGGCTGGGACAAACCCATCCTAACCGATAGTGGTGGCTACCAGGTTTATAGTTTATCAGGAACCAATAAAATCACTGAGGAAGGTGTTGCCTTTAAATCTCATATTGACGGGTCCAAACATTTTTTCAGCCCAGAAAAATCCATGGAAATCCAACGCAGTATTGGAGCGGATATAATAATGGCTTTTGATGAATGTCCACCCTACCCAAGCACCTACGAATACGCACGAAATTCTATGGAGATGACCCATAGATGGTTGCAAAGATGTATCACTTGGTTAGATGAAAATCCAGAAAGGTATGGACATAAGCAAAGTTTGTTTCCTATTGTTCAAGGATCAACTTTTAAGGATTTAAGAACTAAATCTGCTGAAACTATCGCCTCTTTTGATTGTGAAGGTTATGCTATTGGAGGACTATCTGTAGGAGAACCTCATGATGAAATGTATGCAACTAGTGAATTGGTTTGTGATATTCTTCCAAAAGATAAACCACGCTATTTGATGGGTGTAGGAACTCCTGCCAATATTTTGGAAAACATTGCTTTAGGCGTGGACATGTTTGATTGTGTGATGCCTACTCGAAATGGAAGAAATGGAATGATTTTTACTAGTGAGGGGATCATCAATATCAAGAATAAAAAATGGGAAGATGATTTTAGCCCCCTGGATCCAAATAGCTCCTGTTATGTGGATCAAGATTATTCTAAAGCTTATGTTCGCCATCTATTTGCGGCAAATGAATATTTAGGAAGGCAAATTGCTTCGATTCATAATTTGTCCTTTTATATTTGGTTAACGGGTGAAGCTCGATTGCATATTGAAAAAGGAGATTTCGCAGAATGGAAATCGGAAATGGTAGAAAAAGTTCAAAGAAGATTATAGTTGTTCGGAATAATAGATAAATACATCATTAAGAAGTTTTTAGGAACCTTCTTTTTAGTAATTGGTTTGATAATGGCCATTGCTGTGGTTTTTGATATCTCAGAAAAAATTGAAGATTTCATTACCAAAGGGGCTTCCGCACAAGAAATAATTTTCGATTATTATGTGAATTTCGTTGTTTTTTACGGCAACCTCTTTAGCAGTATGATTGTATTTATTGCCACCATTTTCTTCACTTCACGGATGGCGGCTAATACAGAAATTGTAGCCATACTTACTGGTGCAGTAAGCTTTAAAAGAATGATGTGGCCCTATTTTGTTTCCGCTACCATTGTAGCTGTAATGAGCTTAATACTCAGTCATTTTATCATCCCAAAAACAAATGTTACCCGATTAGACTTTCAACATACCTATATAGACCGAAAGGGCCCAGACCGATATAAAAACATCCATCGGCAAATTAAACCCGACAATATTATATATTTTGAAAGCTATAATATTGAGCGTAAAACAGGTTACCATTTTACCTATGAGGTTTTTGAGAATCACCATTTAAAATCCAAAATAAAATCGGATTTTATCAGATTAGATTCGGCAAAAGGACTTTGGACATTAGACAATTACAGCATTCGGCATTTGCTAGCTGATGGAACAGAAAAAATTGAATCTGGGCGGCGATTGGATACCGTTTTAGATTTTGAACATAAGGAAATTGTCCCCCGCCTTTTTTCCATCGAAATGATGACCACTCCTGAGTTGAATAAATTTATTGAGGTAGAAACCTTAAGAGGTTCGGAGAATATTAACAAGTATCTTATTGAAAAATACCGACGAAGCTCCTTTCCCTTTGCCACCTATATATTGGTTTTGATTGGAGTGAGTATGGCTTCTAAAAAATCTCGTGGTGGTTTAGGTTTAAATATCGCTCTTGGTTTGGGGATTTGCGTTAGTTATATTTTCTTTATGCAAATTTCCACCACTTTTGCTACTCTTGGTAACTTCCCACCTTTCCTAGCCGTATGGCTTCCCAATATGGTTTTTACAGTATTGGCGGGCTATCTTTATTATATTGCTCCAAAATAAATTGGTCCAAAAATCCTTTAGCTCCACTTACATATATTTTTCATATTAGCCTCTTAAATTAATAGGTTGGAAAAAAGCACCAAGCTGGTCTATTTTAGACTTCACTTTATTGTATTCCTTTTTGGGTTTACGGGTATTTTGGGTGAGCTCATTTCCATTTCCGCCATTCCACTGGTATGGTATAGGATGTGGATTGCTTCCTTAATAATATTGATCTTTCTTGCCTTTAAAAAGCGATTGGATTTTAAAATTGGGAAGGACTTTTGGCAGGTTATTCTCGCCGGAATTCTAATCGCCGCCCATTGGATTACCTTCTTCCACGCTATAAAAATTTCCACCGTTTCTGTTGCCCTTGTTTGCATTTCCACAGGTGCCTTTTTTGGTTCTTTATTGGGACCGCTTTTCACCAAAACCAGAATTCAAATGACTGAAATGCTTTTGGGTCTGGCGGTTGTTGGAGGTATATACATCATTTTTCATTTTGAGGGAGATTATACCATGGGTATTATTACAGCCTTAATTAGCGCCTTTTTAAGTGCTCTTTTTTCAATTATGAATGCTCGATTAATTAAATCCTACAGGCCTAATCAACTTACTTTTTATGAAATGATGATTGGGTTTATTGCCATAAGTTTATTCCTATATTTCCAAGGGGGTTTGAATGCAGAAACTTTAACCTTAGCATCTAAGGATTGGTTTTATCTTTTGATTTTGGGTAGCGTTTGTACGGCTTATGCCTTTATTGAATCCGTTGCTTTAATGAAGCACATTTCACCTTTTACTTTTTTACTAGCCATAAATCTGGAACCTATTTATGCTATTGTTCTTGCCCTTAGTTTTTTCAATGAAGCTGAAAAACTTAATCCTTATTTTTTCCTAGGTGCGGTGATTATTTTAGCAACAGTATTTGCAGATGGGATTATTAAACGAAGGTTAAAAAAGAAACTATCTGAAGAAGTTTAGGCCCTAATCTAAATTCCAAATTTATTTAAATTAAAATTCAATTCGCATTTAGTTAACATCATTGGAGCTTGCAGATCAAAAAATTGTAATTTGCACGCCCGAAAATAACAGGAGATTATGGATTATTTAGACTTTGAACAACCCATACAGGAGCTGGAAGAGCAGTTACAGAAAACCAAGGATTTAGAAGTAGAGACCAAGGTGGATATGAGTAAAACGCTCAAGGAAATCGAAAAAAAATTGGTTAACACCAAAAAAGACATTTATAAAAATTTGAGCCCATGGCAGAGAGTCCAGCTTTCTCGTCATCCCCAAAGACCCTATACTTTAGCCTATATTGAATCTATAACCGACGGAAACTTTATTGAACTTCACGGAGATAGAACGGTAAAAGACGACAAGGCCATGGTAGGTGGCTGGGGAAAAATTGGTGATCAATCGGTAATGTTTATTGGTCAGCAAAAGGGAATAAATACCAAAATGAGGCAGTACCGCAATTTTGGAATGCCCAATCCAGAAGGCTATCGCAAGGCATTGCGACTGATGAAAATGGCAGAAAAATTTAATAAGCCAATTGTTACCCTTATTGACACCCCAGGAGCATTCCCCGGTTTGGAGGCTGAGGAGCGTGGACAAGGTGAGGCTATTGCCAGAAATCTTTATGAAATGGCAATGCTAAAAGTGCCAATTATCTGTATAATTATTGGTGAAGGAGCTTCAGGTGGAGCCTTAGGAATTGGTGTAGGTGATAAAGTAATGATGCTCGAAAACTCTTGGTATTCCGTTATTTCTCCAGAAAACTGCAGCACCATTCTTTGGAGAACCTGGGATTATAAGCAACAAGCCGCTGAGGCCTTAAAGCTTACTTCCTATAATATGAAGGAGAACAAGTTGATTGATGATATTATTAAGGAACCTTTAGGAGGAGCTCACACAAATCATGAAGCAATTTTTGAAACTGTAAAAGGTGAAATCCTAAAACAACTTATCAAATTAAAAGCCATGGATCCTGATAAAAGGATAGAAAAAAGAGTGGCTAAGTTCTCTAAAATGGGAGCTTATAAGTAAACTATTGGATGAGCAGTCTTTTAGTTTCAAAGCTGCCGTCTTCGAATATTATTTTTACAAAATATAAACCAGGAGTTAAATGACTAAAATCCATTTTTCTGCTGGTTTTTTGCTTTAGTTCTATTTCTTCTCCTTCTAATCCAATTAACCTCACTTTCTTAATATTTATTGAGGATTCAATATTCACCAGTCCAGATGTTGGGTTTGGGTAGAGGTTAATTTTAGTAGAACGGTTTTCAGATAACCCCACCATTGCAGTACTAACAATAGGAATGGTAATCTGTGCTCCGGCGTTTAAATCTGAATAAAATTGAAGGTTGGCATTGTAATTTATAGCCGAATTATAAGAAATTTTCACACTCATTGATTCCGAAGGGGCTAGTTCAAAATCACTTGGTAGCGAAGAATGAAAATGTAAGCTGGTATCGCTTAAAGTGAAATTATCAAATTCGATATCCACATTTCCACTGTTGTATAGGATATATTCATAATAATATCTTCCTGCATCGCTTAATAGTTTAATGGTATCGTCGGAAAAATAAATTTCTTCATTATTTGGTGCAACGGAATTGGTAACAAAAGCATTAATTCTCTCCTCAAACTGTGGATAATCTACAAAAGGGTTTCTATTGTTTTGCAGGTTTTCGATATCGGAATTCCTATTTTCTTCAAAAGTGCTGGCAGGAAATTGATTATGCCATTGTCTTAAAATTCCTTCCTGACCAGCAAAATGATTGGAATAATCCTGATATCTAATTACAAAATACATCATGGCTCTGGCGCAAGCACCTTTGTGAACATCTCTTGGTTCGAAAGTGGAATTATTGGTTTTACTTCCTCCCATTTGCCAGGTTGTAGAACCAGTTACCACTCCAAAAGGATCATTTCCTCTTCTACTGTTCGAAGTTACATCGGTAGGAAACAAATGATGAACATCACTTCTCATTGGAAGATTGGAATTAAAAAAACCTTGAGGAAAAATATGTTCTCTATTGTAACAATCTCCTTCAGAGGAATAATTCCCACACTGATCAGAGCCAAAAGTAAATTCATAATCGGGCGTTCCGCCAGGCACATCCGAATACATATCCCAAACTTTATTGTTCGACTTTTTATCGGTACTATTAAAAGCACCCCATAAGTAACCATAAGACCTTACGGTATGATTGTCTATAATATTATGCAAAGCACTTTGTTTTGCTTCTCCTTCTAGACCATTTGCTGCATTGTAGTAACCCGCAGGTTCTTGTGCTAAAGCATTTACCCCTATAAAGAAGCTAAGTATGTAAACTAATTTCATCTGTTTTATTTTAACACTACAAAATTATGAATAATCTAAAGTGCTTGTTTATTTTTTCGTTGAAAATACGAGTTGTGTAAAGACTTTACGCTTTTTTATAAAATAATCTAACACAATACTTTTCTGATAGAGTTGTGCGGGGAGTTTATCGGCATGGTTTGCTTTTTTGTACATTTTCCCGAAAG
>CAKZNE010000040.1 GCA_937129395.1 uncultured Cryomorphaceae bacterium
GGGGGCGGGGGGGGCGGGGGGGGGGTGGGGTTGTAGCCTCTCTATTTTACAAATGCCAGGTGGAGTACCTGTTGCAACTGTGGCTTTAAACGGCGCCAAAAACGCAGGAATTTTAGCAGCTCAAATTGTGGGTTCTGCCGACGAGAAAATTCAAAAAAATATTGTGGATTATAAGGAAGGCTTAAAGGTAAAAGTATTGGAATCTGCCAAAAATCTATAAAAAAACCCTTGAAAAAATTCCAAGGGTTTTCAATAAAAAGGGAAACGAAACCAAACTAATAATCTCTTACAAGATCATTTCTTTGAATCTTCAATTTGACTTTAATTTTTGATTTCTCACAGTCGAAATGATTTTCCGTTGGCTCTATTTATTAAGCAAAATAAAGGCTTACATATTTTTAAGAATACTAATTAATTGCTCCTTTTTACGGTTAGCCACAGGGATTTTAGAACCATCCTCTAAAATTAAATAACCGCCATCAGTTTGAACATATCTCTTTAAAAAATTCATGTTCACCAAATGTGATTTATGGATACGATTGAAATTATAACCGGAAAGCATATTGTCAAACTCCTTTAAAGTTTTGGAAGCCAAAAGCGACTTTTCATTATTTAAAAAGAAGGTGGTGTAATTGCTGCTGGACTCTAATCTTACAATATCCGAAAGTTTAATAATGTGCATACCGTCGGAAGTAGGAACCACAATTTTCTTTGGAGAATCCGAGGCTTGTCTAATATTTTCTACTAAAACATTGAGGTTTGCGGCATTTTTAGGAATTCCTTTTTGCTCTTCAATTTTACGAATTGCTTTTACTAATTCCTCAGGATCAATAGGTTTCAACAAATAATCCAATGCCGAAAATTTAATAGCTTGAATGGCAAATTCATCATGGGCGGTAATAAACACAATTTCGGGATTTACTTCTGGATTTTCTGAAATGGCTTCCAAAATATCAAACCCACTTTCTCCAGCCAATTTAATATCCAAAAAAACAGCATCCGGATTTACAGAATTTATCGTTTCTATGGCTTCGCTTACACCTCCAGCTTCGCCAGCAATTTCCACCTCTGGACAAAACAGATCTAGCTTCCCTATTAAGGCTTCCCTTGAATTTTGTTCATCGTCAACAATTACAACTTTTACCATGTTCAATTTTTCTTTAAAGATATTATTTAAATATTCTCAGCGGGCAATTTAATGACCACTTTAGTTCCTAGAGAATTTTCATTTTCATCGAGTTTGTCAATGATTTCAATGTCAATCTTATCGTTCTTATTCATTTTCAATAGCTTCAATCGATCCTTATTAATCTGTGTTGCCATTGATCTATGATCTTTTTTTCGGTTTAATTCTTTGGCTCTTTTTCTTCCTACTCCATTATCTTCAATCTCAATGATTAAAAGATCTTCATCATCATCCAAAATAAATCTTAAATCCAGTTCACCTTCAGATTTCATGGGTTTTAAACCGTGCAAAATCGCATTTTCCACATGGGGTTGAATAAGCATGGGAGGAATCCCAATATCATAGTCTATTTCCTCATCTAAATCTATCGAATAATCAAACTTACCTTGAAATCTAAGTTTCTCCAGTTCAAGGTAATTCTTTAAAATAGACACTTCGGTTTCCACTGGATGAAGATGCTCCATCGATGATTCAAGGGTTAACCTCATTAATTTTGCGAAATTATTTAAATAGCGCACCGCTTTCTCAGGATCCTTTTTAAAAATAAAACTACTGATGGAATCCAAGGCATTGAAAATAAAATGGGGGTTCATCTGAAGTCGTAAGGCCTTCCTTTCCATATCCAACAAACTGTTCTCCAATTCCAATCTTTTCTGTTTCCTTTGAAATCTGGTTTTTACCAATAAAATGGTCGCAGAAAGGACCAACACAATGGCCAAAACTATAAACCACCACCTTTCCCAAACCGGGGTTAATATTTTGAAACTATATTTCAAAGAATCCCCATTCCATTCCTCATCCAAGCGCTTTACTTGTGCTTCAAAAACATAGGATCCGGGTTTAATATTGGAATAAACCGCCTCTCTTCTGTCATTGGCAAAAGTCCAATTATTGGATTCCCCGTTTAGGCGGTATCTGTATTGTAACTTATTTTGTTCAAAAGCACTTAAACCCGCTAAATTGAAACTTAAAAAATTGAGGTTATGGGGAAGAATCAAATTGGAAGGTACTAAGGAATAGGGCAAACTATCTTGCGCATATTCGGAAAAATAATTGCTATCGCTTAAAAACATTTTCACCCCAATAATTGCAATTTTAGGGTCTTTCCGAGGTTCCAAATAACGCTTTAAATCCAAGAATTGAATTCCTCCACTCGTTGCAGCAACTAGCTTGTTTTCTTTTAATGTAATCGCTTGAACGGCATTAGGCCGACCTTTAAAACCCATTAATTCAGACAAATTGATTACCTGTTTTTCGCTATTTATCTTTAAAACTCCTTTATTCGATCCCGCCCAAACATTTCCATTTTCATCTAGTTCTAGCGAGGAAATTTCGGCATAAGCCAGGTCTTTTAAACTAATTTTTTCAAAGCCTTTTTTGGATAAATGAAATAATCCTTCTGTAAGACTAGCCGCCCAAATTTCATCTTTGGATACAGCTACAAAACAACTAAATCGCAAACTATCCAATTGAATTCCATGGAGACTTTTCAGCAAGTCCCATTTGCCATCAAAAAGTCTGAAAAAACCCTGGGTATAAGTAGCACACCATAAGGAATTATCGGCCTGTCCTTTTGAAATACTATAAATGCTTGCCGGAGGTAAACCTGCAGTCTTTGTAATATTTTTAAAACCAGATTCGGAATAAGAAAATAAATCAGAACCGGAACTGATCCATAGTTTTGATAAAGCCGATTTCATGCTAAAGATATAAGCGCCAAATGGTGAACCTGGTAGGGCAATTTTTTCAAAATCTCCGCCCACTTTTTTAATCAATCCAGCTTCGGTTCCAAACCAAAGTGCTTCATCATATTCTTCAATGGCTAGTGTTAATCCATAGGGATAACCATTTTGCGAATTACTCAATTTGGAACCTAAAGAATCTATGCTTAAAATTCCCTGAGAAAAACCCGCATAAACCTTTCCTTCCTCTCCAATATGAACACTGTTAATTTGATTATTTGTAGTGCCATTAAAATCTTCAAAAACCTGAACAGCAAGCGATTCCAGCTTCACAAGGCCTTTGTTTCCATAAAGCCAAATAACCCCATAACTATCTTGATAAACCCCACGATATTCCAATTCTGGCAAACCATTTTCCAGGCCAATTCTCCGAAAATAAGAACCATTTCCAACCAATAAATTCCTTTCAGAATCCAATCCGACAAACTCCTTTCCGTTCCGAAAAAGGTCCTGAAACTTAGCTTTCACCTTTCTTTTCAACTCTCCTTTTCCAGAATAAACAATTAGATCATTATCGCCTAAGGCAAAGATTTCATCCTTTATAAAACGAACCTTTTTTACGGAAAGAGTATCAATAAGCTGACTGCTAATTTCGGAGGAAACAAACAAACCTTCGGCATTAGAAAACGCTATTTTATTTTGAAAAACATCGAAATCAAAAACTTCTGAATTTGAATAATTTAAAGATTTCCATTCTTTTTTAAATTGAAATAAATCCCCATTTTGAGTTGATATTATAAGCCGACCGTCATCAAAAACGGACATTTTTTTGAGTTTGAAATTTGACGGGAGATTTATTCTTTTAAAGGTTTTTCCATTAAATTTTAAAAGAGCCTTTTCCAGCCCGATCCAAATGTTTCCTTCACCATCCTCTTTTAAACTGTAAGCTAGTAAATCAGAATTTTCAGCGTTTTGAGAGAAGGTTTTAAATTCATAACCATCGAAGCGAATAAGTCCTCCACCGTCTGTAGCAAGCCAAATAAATCCTCGCGAATCTTCGATCATATCGTTGATTCTATTGTTCGGTAAACCGTCCTCTAAACCAATTTGCTCGAAAAGGTAAACTTGAGCACTAATGGGATTTGTAAATATTAAAAAGTAAATTGCTAGGACCGCACCCTTGTCACGGAGACCAGTTAATAACATACGGACCAAGTTTCGTAAAAATTCCAAAAACTCTCTGATGAAAAGGTTAATATTCCTGCTTTTAATTTCCAATTATTGCTATTCACAAAACTACACATACTTTGCGGGTAGCCGATCTTCTTCACTAGCTCATAGTACAGTTTCACTAGTTGATATCTGGTCTTCCTTCCACAATCAAGCGGCATTGGCCTTTTTGGAAAAAGATCAATTCGCATTTTCGTATCAAAACCGATATGGATTAAAAGATTTATCATCTTCCTATTTCACCCTTGTAAAATCTTTTCCAGTGGGATGTTTTGGCTTATCAATTTCGCATTTCGGTTTTGAGCAATTTAATGAAACCAAAATTGGAATGAACTATTCCCGGAAATTTGGTGAATCTTGGAGTCTAGGCGCTCAAGTAAATTATGAAAATTTATTTGTTGAGGAAGCCCAAAATAAGGGAATTCTAACTGGTGAAATAAGCCTTTTATCACAACCGGTAAAGGATTTGAAAATAGGACTCCATCTTTACAATCCTCTGAACAATGATTGGGAAAATAGCTTGGAATTTTCCAATCGATTGGGATTGCGTTTTGGGGCAAATTATCAATTCAATAACAATTCTCTTCTGGCAGGGGAAATTCAAAAATGGGCAGATTTGCCCGAACGGTACTCCTTGGGTCTTGAATATCCATTTCAAAAAATTTTGATTTTGAGAACGGGTTTTTCGATTCAGCCTTTAGGTCAAAATATCGGTTTTGGGTTTATCCTGAAAAAACTCCGAATTGACAGTTCCATTGAGTTCTCTTCTTATCTAGGTCAAAGTTTCGGCTTAAGTATAAACTATGACTTATGAAGAAATTAGTCCTTTTTTCCTTTCTTATTTTTTTCAATTCCTTGGTATATTCTCAAGTGGATCCTATTGAAAAACAAATCGAAAACAGTTTGGAAACCTTGGAACCGGAAGGAGATGAAAACAGTCTAATTCAGCTGGCTGACGATTTGGAGGAATTGCAATCCAAAAAAATAAAAATCAATTTGGCAAGTCAGAAGGAGTTAGAGCAACTCCCACAATTGGACATTTTCCAAATCCACAATCTTTTAGAATATCGAAGAAAAACTGGTTTTATATTAAGTCCTTTTGAATTGTTGGCTGTAAAAGGATATGACCAAGGAAAAATTGAGGCTATTTTACCTTTTTTGGATTTTAGTTTGAAGCCTGAAAAGTTCCAATTCCCAAATCGCAAAACCATCAGGTTTAGCCGCAATGACCTAATTATCCGCGATCGATTTAATCTCCAAAAAAGAAGGGGTTTTCTTTTGGATAGTGGAGCTTATTTGGGTTCTGCCCATTCCTTGATGACGCGTTATAAATTTAATTTCCGCGGAAAAATGGGTGCAGCCATTCACCTTCAGCAAGATGCTGGGGAGCCTTTCCAGGATACTCGAAAAAAACCTCAGATTGACTTTGCTTCCTTCAATTTATTCCTAAAAGAGTACAGGTTTTTGAACACTTTAGTGATCGGTGATTTCAATTATGAATTTGGACAAGGTTTGAATTTATGGAGTGGTATTGGTTTTGGAAAATCACCCAACGTCAGTCAGACCCAGCGTTTTTCCAGGGGAATTATCCCCTATAGCGGGGGAGAAGAAAATCGATTTTTCAGAGGCATTGCCGCTGATTTTGATCTAGGAAGTTTCGATATCGCAGCCTTTTACTCCAAAAGAAAACTCGACGCCAATTTGGAGGAGGAAAATGGGAAGTTTTGGATTACTTCATTGCAAAGCTCAGGCTTGCACAGAACTGACAACGAAATTGAGGATAAAAATGCAGTTGAAATGGAAGTTTGGAATGCCACTATTCTCTATGGTGCCTCCAATTTTTCCTTGGGAATGAATCAATCTTTTTACCATTTAGACCATCCATTTAAAGCAAAAGAAAGGCTTTACCAAAAGTTCGATCTTCAATCCAAACAATGGTCTTCCTCCTCTTTTTCGGCCAAGTATCAATTGAAAAACATTTCCCTTTTTGGGGAATTCAGTTCCTTAAACTATTCGGCTTTTGCTGGAATTATTGGAATGCAACTAAAAGCTGAGGAAGCCTTAAAAATTTCCATTCTACATCGGAATTTCGCAAAAGAATACCAGAGTTTATATTCTGCTCCATTTGCTGAAAAGGGGAGTTCCGGTGAAAAGGGATATTATTTAGGATTGGATTGGGAGCTCAATTCCACCTTTCATTGGAAATCTTATTTTGACTTTTACCAATTTTCATGGTCTACATTCCAAACCGACTTTCCCAGTAAAGGCCAAGATTTGTTTAACCAAGTCGACTTAAACCTCAGCAAGGATTTTACGGTTTATATACGGTTTAGACATCGACAAAGGCAGGAGGAGTTGGCAGAAGAAAAAACAATTCGTCAAAATACTTTGGTTAAAAAAAGCAGCTTTAGAATCCAGCTTAATTATTTGATAAATCAAAACATTAGCCTTAAAAACAGACTTGAAATCTCTGGAAACTCAGGAATTAAAAAAAGAGGCTTTCTTGTTTATCAGGATTTTAAATATCGATTTAGCAAAAGTCCTTTACAGCTGATAATGCGCTATTCCATTTTTGATATATCCGATTTTGAAAATAGAATTTATAGCTATGAAAATGATTTAAGTCAGAGTTTTAGCGTACCAGCGAACTATGGGAATGGACAGCGATTTTACATCTTACTTAAGTGGAAAATAAAAGCCAATATTGCTTTTGAAATAAAATATGCCCAAACAGTTTATAATGATAGAAATGAGATTAGTAGCGGTTTAAACGCCATAGAAGGAAATACAATTTCTGAACTCAAAATGCAATTGAAATTAAAGCTCTAAATCCTCGGGCAAATGATTGGATAGTTCAAATCCCAAGAGCTTCATATCCTCCCAAAAATTTGGGTAGCTCTTGTTTACCACCTCTGGATTTTGAATTGAAATTGGTGAAATCATAGATAAGGCGGCTAAGGACATGGCCATGCGGTGATCCGACCAAGTTTCAAATTTCACATTCTCCAAAGTGGAAATTCCCCTTTCAATTTTCAAAAAATCCTTACCAATAGTAATTTGTGCTCCTGTTTTTTCCAATTCAACTTTCAATGCTTGCAATCGATCCGTTTCCTTAATTTTTAGGGTTTGCAATCCGCTAATTTCCCCTAAAATTCCTAGAGCCGCCATCGCTACAATTATAGATTGAGCCAGATCTGGGGAATCAATTAAATCAAAATTCAAATTTTTAGGAAGGTCCATTTCCACTTTTTCCAGAAGCAAATAATTCTCATGAAAAATAGAGCGAACCCCCAATTTTAAAAACAAATCAACCAAGCTTTTATCGCCTTGAAAACTATTCTCTTTAAAACCTCTTAATTTCAAACTTGCCTTAGTCGATAAACAAACCATTAAATACCAATAGGAAGCAGAAGACCAGTCTGGTTCTACTTGAATCGATTTTTCTTGGAAGTTTGATTGGCCCTCTATTTTAATGAATTCGTCATTTAGAACTACCTCAAAACCGAGTTTTTGCATTAAATTTCCTGTTAATTCTATATAAGGTTTGGAAACTGTTTTTCCTTTCAAATTAATTCGGATACCCTTCGGTAATTTTCCGGCAATCATCATTAAAGCAGAAATATATTGGCTGCTAATTCCAGACTCAATAGTGATTGTATTTCCATTTACAGGACTTGGGTAAATTCTGAGTGGTGGATAATTTTCTTTTTCGAGATACTCGATTTTGGCACCTAAGCTTCGAAGTTCATTAACCAAAATACCTATTGGCCTTTTGTGCATTCTTGGGGATCCCTTTAGGGTAATAGGTTTTGTAGTACTCAGAGAAAAATAGGCCAATAAAAACCGCATACTCGTTCCCGCATCCTCCACATCAATCTCAGTTCCGTTTGACTCCAAGGCCTTTTGCATCAAATGAGTGTCATTGCTTGTAGACAATCCCTGAATTTTCAAGTTTGGGAAATAGAGATGTTTTAAAATGAGGAGTCTATTCGATTCACTTTTGCTTCCGCTGATATTTATTTGTCCCTTGATTTCATTTGGGCCCTTTTCTATATTAAGAAGTTCAGGCATTGGACTTCATAAATTGCAATACATTAATCACGTCCTCCTCCTCCACAAGCACATTGAATTCTGCTTTACCCATAGAGCTCAATAAGCTAAAATTTAGTTTTCCCTCTATATTTTTTTTATCTCCTTTTATAAAATCCATTAATTCATCAGCTTCATAATCAAATGGAATTTCTGGAAATTTGGATTGCATTTGAAAAACTATTTCATTCATATCCTTCTCCGGTAAACCCAAATATTTTGAGGATAAAATCGCTTCCGCCATCATACCATGAGCAATTGCAAAACCATGAGGAAGCGGTATATCTTTTTCCAGACTCAGGCTTTCGTAGGCATGACCAATACTATGTCCAAAATTTAATATTTTTCGTAAACCCAATTCTCTAAAATCACTTTTTACAATCTCAGATTTTATTTCCACCGACTTTTGGATCAAGGCCGAATTGGGATGTTCAGATAAAACGGAAAAATCACAAAGCTCTTGCCAATGGTTTTTATCAGAAACTAATCCATGTTTGAGCATTTCTGCGAATCCAGAAAGTCGTTCCACTTGGGATAGACTTTCTAAAAAAAAATTCCAAATTCCTGTAAATAATGGTTCTTGAAAAAGGCCTATTCTATTTTTAGAATGACCTAAATTAATACCGGTTTTCCCGCCAACGGAAGCATCGACCTGCGCTAATAGACTTGTAGGGAAATTTATAAAATCAATTCCTCTCATATAGGTTGAGGCTAAAAATCCACCTAAATCCGTAATCACTCCACCGCCTACATTTACCAAAAGGGAAGAGCGATCGGCCTTTAATTCCGAAAGGGCCTCCCAAAGTTGATTTAAAACCTCAACAGATTTACTAGACTCCCCTGCTTCCACCTCTAAACTTTCCATTCCATTAAGTCCTGGGCGATTTCACAAAAGGGGACGCGGACA
>CAKZNE010000041.1 GCA_937129395.1 uncultured Cryomorphaceae bacterium
AGGTCAATTCGGTTCTGTTTGTAACCATCATCATCGATATTATTATCAAAATCGATGCTTTCTTTAGACTCAGTTCCAAGAACGCTTGATTTGGTTTTTCCACCAGCCCAATAGCCTGCGTATGGTCCAAGAACCGCGTAGCCCTTAAACTTTTCGCCTCCAAATTGTGCCTTCGCCAAAACTGGTATTGCAACGTAATTAGAGGTCAGTTGTGCATAATCTTCCGTAACGGTAGAAGATGCTCTTCCTCCTTTCTGAATAAACAACACTTCGGGCTGAAGCGAAAAAACATTGCTAAACCCGTAGTTGACAGTAGCTCCAAACTGATAACCGAAGGTCATGTCCTTTTCGGTGCTTGCAGCTGTGTTCCCAGAAACCGTGTTAAGCGTTCCTCCTCCTTTTGCTCCAACTGATAGTTGAGCAAAGCTTTCATTTGCAGTCAAACCAGCGATTGCCAGAGATAATACTGCGACTTTCCATTTTCTCATTGTCTTTGTTTTTTAGTTTTTATTAGGCCAGTCCGCTGACCATTGATTTAACTAATTGTTGCCAACAAAGGACAGATGAGTGCAAAACACGAGAATTGAGGTTGATCAAAGAATCTTTCACGAAAATCTGATCATTCATGCGCGAACTCACTGATTCAAATTTTATTGCATGCCTAATAATCACACCATAACTCATTGATTAACCGAGTTTTAATCTTCTTTGATTTCTTTCGTTCCCGAAGTAAATCCTTATATTTAATATCATCAAACAATAAATCACAAAATGACAATTTTGACAATCAACTAGGGGAATACGAGAGTGCTCAAAAAGCAATAGAAGCCAATTTGGATTCCATCCGATCAAAGGAAGAAACAATCCAAGCACTTAGAAATGGTGACATTGATGGTGGCGAAAATTCTAAAGAAAGAATTTTGGAAAATATTGCGGCTATAGATGCTTTGCTAGGTGAGAATCGTAATTCCATTGCAAACCTGAATGATAAAGTAAGTAGATACTCTGTTGAAAATGGAAAATATAAAAAGCAAATTTCATTTTTCAAAAAGCAGGTAAACCAATTGAATTCTACTGTTGTACAAAAGGATTCCGCCATTAGTGACCTTAAAGGCGAGCTCGTTGCTAAGAATTTTAAAATTGAAGAATTAAATTCAAACCTTACAGCCCAAAAAAGGATCAACTCTTCTCAAAAAGATAAAATTGCCATCCAAACTCGGGCTTTAAATACGGCCTATTATGTAGTAGGTAAATATTCAGATCTAAAGGATAATAAGGTGGTTCAAAAAGAAGGCGGAATAATTGGTTTAGGAAGAACCAAAACCCTTGCAGACGATTTTAATAAAGATTATTTTACCATGATTGACATTACTGCTAGCAGAATAATTCCAATCGATTCCGACAAAAAAGTAGAATTAATTAGTGAACATCCAACAGGAAGTTACAGGCTGAATATGGAAGAAGATAAAACCTTGAATTTGGAAGTTTTAGACTTGGATCAATTCTGGAAATCTTCAAAATATCTAGTTATCATGATAAAATAGTTGGCTAAAAACTAGATAATTACATTATTATTTGAGGTTGAGCAAGATTTTTCTTACATTTTGCCCAACCTTTTTTCGTTTTAGACGTTATGGGAAGTATCTACTAATACGAAATACATATGACAGCGATTACTTATGTGCCGCTGCCTACCACCATCTTATTGCAATTGAAGAGTTTTAAATCCAAATTAAACTCCTTTAAAGGCCAAAACTATTATTGGCATAGAAGACAAAAGTTTGGACCAATTTGACTGCTTTATTTACACTAAGCGAAAATTATTTTGATGATTATAAAAAAGAAAACCTTCAATCAACATTAAAATTGAAGGAACGGAAATATACTATGAATTGAAAACTTATTACTCGAATCACCAAAACAACAACCTAATATTAAATTATTAAAAAAAGCTAAAAACCAAACTGGCATCATTTTAGTCTACAGGAAAAGCTCGGGAATCGAAAAAATGATTGTTCGAGAATACAAAAAACTAACTTTGCCTATTATCTCTATACTCTAGATGAAAGTTCATAATAAAACGAAACATAAAATAATAAGAATAATATTTTACATTACTCTTATTACCTTAATTGCTGATTTTCTACTAAACCAAATTGAAGGAAGTATTAGCAATTTATTCGCTAGTCATTGGTTAGCATACATTTCTGGTGGTCTTTTCTTAATTCTACTTTTAATCCGATTTAATTATTTCAGTTTTGAAATTGATCACGAAATTGTTCATATTAAATCAAAACCCTTTTTTCTAGGATTCACCAAATCAAAAAGTGACGTTAACTTTGAATTCCCCAAGCGAAACCTGCATCATTTCCAGTTGTCTAAATCTCCCTTCGGAAATTTATTGAGGATTTCAGTTCAAACTTTAAATGGAGAAAAAAGCACCCAAAGTTTTAGCATGAGTTTTATTAATTCTGAGGATTCCGAGAAGGTACTTTCTGGCCTGGAAAAAATTGTTGCTGATAATAAACAAAACAAGTCTTAATCTCTTACATTCGTTACCTTTGCACTTTAAAACGTAACGAACTATGTACACCGGAATTTTACACCTACATTCCTTTCTTCCTTATATCTTTATTAGCCTACTTATTATTTCAATTTTGGTTTTTTGGACCAAACACTCTGGTAAAAAAGAATTTGGCAAATCGGATAAACAACTAGCTCTTTTTACTTTGATTTTGGCTCATACTCAAGCCACAATAGGTCTTGTTTTGTATTTCATTAGCCCAATCACTAAGGCTGCCTTTGAAAACTCCTCCGAATTAATGTCGAATGAAACCTATCGTTTTTATGCGGTTGAGCATATTTTGACAATGATATTTGGGATTATCTTAATCACCATGGGATATTCTAAATCTAAAAAGAAGGAAGGGACCGCAAAATTTAAGGGTCTAGCATTATTCTATACAATTGCATTGGTTTTAATTCTTTCAAGATTGCCTTGGGAGGCTTGGTTGGGAGTTTAAATTATGATTGAAAAAAGAAAAAGTAACACTTTAAAAGTTAGGGAAAAGGCAGTTTTGATTGGTGTAATTAACCAATCTCAATCGGAAGAAAAAATTGCTGAATATTTAGATGAATTGGAATTTCTTGCAGATACTGCAGGAGCTGACACCCTTCAGAGATTTACTCAAAAACTAGAGAAACCAAATCCGAAAACATTTTTAGGAACTGGGAAAATTGAGGATATAGCGGCCTATATAAAACAGGAAGAAATAGACCTTGCCGTTTTTGATGATGAACTAAGTCCTTCTCAACTAAAAAATGTAGAACGCATTTTGGATTGTAAAGTGTTGGACAGAACCAATCTCATTCTAGACATTTTTGCGAGTAGAGCTCAAACTTCTTACGCAAGAACCCAAGTGGAACTCGCTCAATATGAATATTTACTCCCCCGCCTAACCAACCTTTGGACCCACCTTAGTAAGCAAAAAGGAGGAATAGGAATGAAGGGCCCGGGTGAAACGGAAATTGAAACGGATAGGAGGATTATTCGAGATAAAATTAGTCTACTTAAGAAAAAGCTTAAACAGATTGACAAACAAATGGCAACTCAAAGAGGAAATAGAGGCGCCATGGTTAGAGCAGCATTGGTAGGATATACCAATGTAGGAAAATCCACTTTGATGAATATTCTTAGCAAATCAGAAGTTTTTGCGGAAAACAAATTATTTGCAACCCTAGACACTACGGTTCGGAAAGTGGTTATTAAAAACCTTCCTTTTTTACTTTCGGATACAGTAGGATTTATTCGAAAGTTACCTACCCAATTAATTGAATCTTTCAAGTCTACCCTAGATGAAGTGCGTGAGGCCGATATTTTACTTCATGTGGTAGATGTCTCCCACCCCAACTTTGAGGAACATATTGAGACGGTGAATCGAACAATTTCGGAAATTGATAAAACCGAAAAACCGACCCTAATAATTTTTAATAAAATCGATGCTTTTGAATATGAGGAGTATGATGAATTTGATATTGAGCCAAAATCAAGAAAAAACTACAGCCTTGAAGATTGGAAAAAAACATATTTGAATAGAAATAAAACCAACGTAATATTTATTTCTGCAAAAGAGAAATTGAATTTAGAGGAACTAAAGGAGCAGCTTTACGAAAGTATTTCCAAAATTCATACGGAACGTTTCCCTTATAACAATTTCCTATATTAATAAATCCATTGGCCAAATTGGTAATGGATCATCTAAAATAATAGCCAGATTTCAATGCCAAAAAAAAGCAGGAAACAAGATATCCTAGATTATCACAGTGTTGGTAGACAGGGGAAAATAGAAGTTATACCATCCAAGCCCAGCAACAGTCAAAGGGATTTGTCCATTGCCTATTCTCCAGGAGTTGCCGAACCTTGTTTGGAAATTCATAAAGACCCAGATGCCGTATATAAATACACAGCAAAGGGAAACCTTGTGGCAGTAATTAGCAACGGAACAGCCGTTTTAGGCTTAGGAGATATTGGACCGGAGGCGAGCAAGCCTGTAATGGAAGGAAAAGCTGTTCTCTTTAAAATTTTTGCGGACATAGATGTTTTTGACCTTGAATTAAATACAACTGACCCCGATGCATTCATTGCAACCGTAAAAGCACTTGAACCTACTTTTGGAGGGATTAATTTAGAAGACATTAAGGCTCCGGACGCTTTTTATATAGAAAAAAGGCTGAAGGAGGAAATGGATATCCCCGTTATGCATGATGATCAGCATGGAACGGCTATAATTACTGGAGCCGCCTTGGTAAATGCTCTGGAGTTGGTTAAAAAGGATATTGATAAAGTAAAAGTTATTTTCAATGGGGCTGGTGCTAGTGCAATTAGTTGTGCTAGTCTTTATATTACTTTGGGCGTAAACCCAAAAAATCTCTTTATGCTAGATAGCAAGGGGGTGATTAATAATTTAAGAGATAAGAAGACATTATCAGAAGAAAAAAAGAAGTTTATTCAAAAAACAAAAATTTCTGAGCTTGACGAAATTATTGAAGATGCAGATGTTTTTGTAGGGCTAAGTCGAGCTGGGGTTTTAAGTAAGGATATGGTGAAGAAAATGGCTAAAGACCCGATTGTCTTTGCATTGGCAAACCCCGACCCTGAAATTTCTTATCAGGATGCTACCAGCGCTAGAAAAGATATAATAATGGCTACTGGCCGTTCTGATAATCCCAATCAAGTAAATAATGTGCTTGGTTTTCCATTTATTTTTAGAGGTGCTTTAGATGTGAGAGCACGAAAAATTAATGAGGAAATGAAATTGGCTGCGGTAAAAGCCATTGCCGATTTGGCCAAAGAAACTGTTCCAGATATTGTGAATTTGGTTTACAATAAAACAAATATGCAGTTTGGGCCAAAATACATTATCCCAACACCTTTCGACCCTCGTTTAATTTATAAGGTTGCGCCTGCAGTTGCAAAAGCTGCGATGGATTCTGGAGTTGCTAGAGAGCCAATTACAGATTGGGAAGCCTATAAAAATACATTAATTGAAAAACTAGGGAGAGACGATAAATTTATACGACTTGCCCAGGAAAAAGCCAAAAGAGATCCCAAGCGAATTGTATTAGCAGAAGGTGATAATTTTAAGGTAATAAAAGCTGCGCAAATTGCCATTGAGGAGGGAATTGCAATCCCAATTCTTCTTGGTGACAGATCGAAAATTCTCGCTTTAATCGAAAAGCATAAACTTGGTATTTCTGATATCCCAATTGTAGATCCTTTCCACGATAAAGATACCTGCGAACGATATGCAAAGCTGCTTTTCAATAAAAGGAAAAGAAAGGGAATCACCTATACGGATGCAATTAAATTGATGCGCGACAGAAACTATTTTGGATCCGCAATGCTCGAAGCTGGAGATGCTGATGCATTTGTTTCTGGAAGCACAAAAAAATACAGCGATGTAGTAAAACCAATATTTGAAATTATAGGGACAGCCGAAAAGAGCAATAAAGTGGCCGGATTATATATTATGCTAACCAAAAAAGGTCCTGTTTTTTTCTCCGACGTAACCATAAAGGAAGATCCTACAGCCGAAGATATTGTTGAAATCACATTGCAAACCGCCAACTTAATAAAGCGAATAAGCATGCAACCTCGAATTGCACTTTTGTCTTATAGCAATTTTGGTTCATCCAATCTGAAGGATGCTAAGAAAATGCAAAAAGCTGCAGAAATATTAAGAATAAAACACCCTGACTTAATCATTGACGGAGAAATGCAAGCCAATTTTGCCCTTGACAATGAACTTCTAAAAGAAAACTTTCCATTTAGCGATTTAGTTGGTAAAAAACCAAATGCATTTATATTCCCCAACCTTGCAGCAGGAAATATTGCCTATAAACTAATTCAAGGGCTAAATGCAGCAGAGGCCTTAGGGCCAATACTCATTGGTGTAAACAAACCTGCACATGTTTTACAAATGGGTTGTTCTACAAGGGAAATAGTTAATATTATGACCTTAGCTGCAGTTGACGCTCAAACGAGGGTAAAAAAAGAGAATGGATAAACATAAAATAATGAATCCAAATAACTGGTTGCCTAAAAACAGAGATCCCTATTTAATTGCAGGGCCTTGCAGTGTGGAAAGTGAAAATCAAATGATGACTACTGCCAAGCAAATTTCTGAACAAAACATTGCTTCAGTATTAAGAGGTGGGGTTTGGAAACCTAGGACCAAACCTGGATCATTTGAAGGAATTGGTGTCCCGGCTTTAAAATGGTTGAAAGATGCAGGTAATGAATTTCAGCTTCCGGTAATTACCGAGGTTGCCAATGCTTTTCAAGTAGAAAAATGCCTTGAAGCAGGAATGGATATGTTATGGATTGGAGCAAGAACTACTGTAAATCCCTTTTATGTTCAAGAAATTGCCGATGCTTTAAAAGGAGTAGATATTCCCGTTTTTGTAAAAAACCCCATCCATCCTGAAGTTGGTTTATGGGTAGGCGCTTTGGAAAGATTAGAAAGGGCTGGAATTTCAAAATTAGCCGCCATCCATCGTGGTTTTTTCGCCTATAAAAGCCAACCTTTTAGAAATGAGCCGAAATGGGAAATTTCATTTGAATTGAAACGTCTGGCTCCAGAAATTCCAATTATATGCGACCCAAGTCATATTGCTGGAAAAAGGGAACTTGTTCAAGAAATTTGTCAAAGTGCATTGGATTTAAGTTTAGATGGATTTATGATTGAAACCCATTGTAATCCTGAAAAAGCACTAAGCGATGCAAACCAGCAGGTGAATCCTAATCAATTAAAATCAATCATTGACAATCTAGAATATCGAAATGCCTTTGTTGAAGATCGTCAGCTTTTTGCTCAGCTTGAAGATCTTAGAGGGCAAATAGATATTCTGGACGAAAAACTTTTAACAATTCTAAAGGACAGAATTTCCATTGTTGAGGATATTGGTCATGTTAAAGAATTAAATCAAGTGCAAATTTTCCAGATGAGGAGGTGGTTTAAGATTTTGGAAAACAGACAAGGTAGTGCTGAAAAACTAGGTTTGAACAAAGAGGTGGTTCATGAATTATTTCAATTGATCCATAAATATTCCATTGACGTTCAAATTAAATCACAACAAGAACTAAAGCAAAAAGTAAAGTGAATTACAGATGGACCAAAAGCCTTTCTCCCGACACTGAGCTTGTAAATGAATTAAAGAATGGACTAGGAATTCATCCTACTCTTTGCCGACTTTTAGCGCAAAGGGAAATCCAAAATTTTGATCAGGCAAAAGCATTTTTTCGCCCAAAACTGGAAAATCTCCATGATCCATATTTGATGAAGGATATGGAAAAAGCCGTTTCGCGAATTGAAGCGGCCATTGAAAAAAATGAAAATATTCTGGTTTATGGAGATTATGATGTAGATGGAACAACCGCAGTTTCATTGTTGAGTTCGTTTTTACTAAAGCAATATTCTAATGTTGATAGCTATATTCCAGATCGATATAAGGAGGGTTATGGGGTTTCTACCCAAGGAATAGATTATGCATCCGACAATGATATTCGATTAATTATTGCCCTTGATTGCGGAATAAAAGCCATTGACAAGGTAGCTTATGCCAAATCTCTTGGTATTGATTTTATAATCTGTGATCACCATAGACCGGGAAATTCTTTGCCTGATGCCGTTGCTATTTTAGATCCAAAAAGAAATGACTGCACCTATCCTTATGATGAATTAAGCGGTTGTGGTGTTGGTTTTAAATTAAGTCAAGCTTTGGCAATAAAATGGGACCTGGCTGAGGAAGAATACCTGGAATACCTGGATCTTTTAGCTGTAAGCATTGGATCTGATATTGTTCCCATTACTGGGGAAAATAGAATTTTGGCCTATTGGGGATTGGATAGAATTAACAAAAACCCGAGACCTGGTTTTGAGCTATTAATTGACTTGGCTGGCAAAAAGGACCAAGAGCTGAGTATTATGGATGTTGTGTTTTTGTTAGGTCCGAGAATCAATGCCGCTGGAAGAATAAGTCATGGAAAATTGGCGGTAAGTCTTTTAAGTGGAGATAATAGGGCTGATTTGGAAGAAGTGGCACAAAAAATTAATCTCCAGAATGACCAAAGGAAGGTTTTAGATAAAAACATTAGCGAAGAAGCACTTGCTTTAATTAAGACTGATAAAGAGGAAAACAAATTTTCTACGGTTGTTTATGACCCTACTTGGCACAAAGGAGTTATTGGGATTGTGGCCTCCCGTTTAATAGAAAATTATTACCGCCCTACAGTAGTTTTCACGAAAAGCAAGGATGTTTTAGCTGGATCGGCAAGATCTGTAAAAGGCTTCGATGTTTACAATGCCCTTGATGCTTGCAGCGATATTTTAGAGCAATTTGGTGGACATATGTATGCTGCTGGAATGACTTTATTGGAAGAAAACTATGAAGCCTTTAAAGCCAAATTTGAAAAAGTAGTTTCTCAAAACATAAAGGAAGAACATAAAATTCCTTTGATAGAAGTGGATGCGGAACTTCCATTTGAAGAAATCAATTTTAAATTTTTCAGAGTATTAAAACAGTTTGGGCCTTTTGGACCAAAAAATATGGCCCCCATTTTTAAAACCGATAATCTTTTAAATACCGGAAATAGTAGGGCCGTTGGTGCTGATAAATCTCATTTAAGACTTGAGCTCAAGGATTCGAAAACTGGCCTTAATTTTATAGGTATTGGTTTTGGATTGGCAAATAAGTTGAAAATCTTAGATTCTGGAAAACCTTTCAGTATAGTCTACCATTTAGACGAGAATCATTTTAGGGGAAAAACAAGTTTGCAGTTACGCGTTTTGGATATAAAACTTACTGAAATGCTTACAGATTAATTCTCACCCATCCTGCTGAGGCCATGTAAACACTTGGTTTAGAATCTTTTTTTAAATTGATATTATCCAGCCTTTCTTTCCATCCTTTAATATGTAGTTTGTACTCAGCTTCAAATTCCATTTTAATAGGTTCTGCTTCTGGCAAATCTTGTTTGTAGGGATCCACTTGTTTCCCATTTTTCCAAAATCGGTAGCAAACATGAGGTCCGGTTGCTAAACCTGTACTTCCTACATAACCAATAACATCTCCTTGTTTCACTATTGTGCCTTTTTTGATGCCCTTGGCAAATTTTGTCATGTGTAAATATTGAGTGGTATAGGTTGAATTATGTTTAACCTTAACATAATATCCATTACCCTTGGTATATGAGGCTGCAATCACTTCACCATTAGCTGTAGTCATAATTGGTGTTCCTCTTGGGGCGGCATAATCAGTTCCTAAATGGGCTTTATTTCTTTTTAATACAGGGTGAAATCTTCGTTTTGAGTAACGGCTGGAAATTCTAAAGAAATTAAGGGGTGCTTTTAAAAAGGCTTTTCTTAATGTATTCCCTTTTTCATCAAAATAGTCTCGGTAATTTTCTCCTTTTTGGAAATGGAAAGAATAATAGGATTTTCTACCGTGTTTAAAATCCGCAGCCAAAATCTTACCCATTCCCACTCTTACCGTATCATCGATAAATTTTTCTTCATAAATAACTTTAAAATAATCCCCTTTTTTAATGTGGAAAAAATCGATACTCCAAGCGTAAATATCAGATAATGACATTGCCAGGCCCGGACTTCCGCCTTTCTCTCTCAATGCTTCATATAATGAAGATTTAATATATCCTCCAATTTCTTTCTGACGAACGCTTACCTTTTTCTTTCCAGAATAGACGCTTGCTTTTTCGTCAAAATCAAAAACGAAATAATTTACCGGTGATGCTTCATAAACCATATATCTGGCTGAAGAAATAGAATCTTTATTGTTTTTAAAAATGGAATAGGGTTTTCCGCTTCTTAACTGGCGAACGTCAAACACATCTTTATACTCATTTGCAATTTGATGAATTGTAGGATAGTCCACGCCATAGGCCAGGAGGATATTACCAAAACTCTCTCCTTCTTTTACAACTTTTCGGTCAATGTCGAAGGAGTCGACAGGAATTCCAAACATTCGAATTGGTTCCGCGATTTTGGTTTCAACTACTTCTGGGATAGTACTCTTTGGTTTATACTCTCCATCATTTGCAAAATGCTGGATTAGCAAAAAGGCTAAAACTGCACCTGCAGCTAGAGTAATAAATTTAAGTTTTTGATTCATTCAAGGACCTGAAAATAAGAAAGTTCAAAAGTAAAACATTGGAAAACATGTATTGTTGTTTTCTCGAAAATTATTTTTTCTTCGAATCAACTTCATCCAAAACAGATTGAACCCATGCTTTACCCCAATTTTCCTTTTCCTCGGCAGACCATAATTCTGGGTAAAAAATTCGTTTTTGAAAACGAGGTGGTAAATATTTTTGCCAGTTTGTACCACCAGTGGCTGCAAGGTCATCCGGTCTTTTGGCCAAATAAGCCGCAGCTGTTTTATAGTGTTGTAAGGGCCAATTTACATTCACGTTTAGGTCGATCATTTTAAAGGCTTGGATCAATTCTTCATCTTCCCTTTCTTCTTTTGGAAGGGAGCGGTAAAGTTGCCATAAGTTCAGATTCCTATATTCATCGCCCATTTCAATTAAACTTCGAGAATATTTTTTCTCAAATTGTTTAAGAGTTAGGGTTTTTTCTCCTGTTTTTTCCATGGTTGCACCCCATTTCCAATAGATAAACTCATACATTTCTGAGATGGAAGCCGTTTTACTTCTAAAAGATTCTCTTTTATCCTTACTTACCAAATTAATAAAATCAGTTGCGCCGATTTCAATCATTCGATATTGGGCGGATTGAAATCCACTTGCCGGAATTAAAGACATTCTAAATTTTAAGAATTGCTCCCGATCCATCCCCTTTTCCATTACTCCAAAAGAATGGGTTAAGGCCCCAAAATAGCGGTTTATTCTATGGAGTTTATTTTTAAAAGTCGCCAGATCCGGTTTTCCCATTTCAGCGAGTTGGGAAATTTCATGTAAGGTTAACTTAAAGTATAACTCCGTGATTTGATGATACATAATGAAGATTTCTTCATCGGGTATACTTGTTTTTGGAGTTTGTAAGCTAAGAAGGCTATCCAGGTGTATATATTCCCAATAGGTGTTATAGTCTGCATATAAAAGACCGTCGAGATAAGCGATTAATTCCTGTCCACTTGCGTGATATTTATCCGCCAGTTTTTCAATTCGATCCTTTAATTCTGATGATATATCCATAAAACTTGTATAATTGACTCAAATTAAAGTTCGGAAATGGATTCATTATCCATTTCCGAAGCTTCCAGGCCAAATTTACCAAATCTTATTTCCTAAATACAATAGGATAGCGAAGATTCTTATATTCTACTAGATCGATTGTGATACTACCTACAGCTAGCTCTGTTTCCAAACGCACTGGAACCTGATTTTTATCTGCAGAAACCCAAAGTGTCATACCCTCTTTTTCGTTAAACACTCTGCCTTCTTGGACCAAGGGCGTGAATTTTTTACATTTTATTTTTCCCTTATCTGTGCTTAATATTTCCTCACCCAAATATTTAAAAGAAAAGGTAAACATCTCGTGATCTAAAAACATGCTTACTGGAATTTGTTCCCCTACCTTTATGTTTTTAACATTCAAACATCGAGCATAATAAAAGGTGCTTAGAAGGTCTTGAGCGTTTTCAAAGATGGAAAAGGATTTTTTATTGTCTTGAAGATCGATGGCTTTGTTTTCTTGGTGATTGAAAATAATATGGCGGTTAATTTTGAAACCACCCTCGTCCACATCTCGTATAAACTCAAGAGGAACCATACTATCAACATCCACAAAGGTTTCGTAACGATCTCTAGTTTTAAAAAACCATTCGGCCATACCTGTCGTTCTGCCGGTACCGACAATATGAAAGGCAGGTCTATTTTGAACGGATTTTTTTGATTCAACTTTTAGTTCTGCTATTCCTGCATCAATAAAACCGTAGTGGATTCTATACTTTAGATACTCACCAACTTTGAAGGCTGTATTTTCAATTTCCCGTTTGTTGGCATTTTTAATGTCTTGAGTTTCAGTTTGTGCGAATGCAACATTTTGAATAAAAATACTGAAGGCTAATATTAAAATTGAGGTTAATTTTTTCATGGCTTAGGTTTAGGCCAAGGTTGGCAAATTAAATGCCAAAAAAAAATCTATTTGAAAAATTCCGAGATGGTTCCTTTTACAGCACCATAAAAATCATCAACAGAACTATTGTAACCTGGAATAACATCAATATTATAATATTGCTTTACTTCTAAAAGAGTCCAAAAGAAAATCACAATCCAGATTAGCAAGCCAGAACCTTTAAAAACAATTAAAAAGTTATCCCAGATATTAAATTTAATCTGCTTTCTGCGAATTTGTTTTTCTTCTTTTAACCTAATGTCTGTATTTCCTGTTAACTCCAAAATTCTCGTTTTCTTAATTCGACGAGACAAATATGTAGGAAAAAAACTACAAACGCAAATAATCTGTAGTATTTTTCTTACTAATTTTTAGATTTCAGAAATCACAAAACAATATTTACAATTTTAGAAGGCACGACAATAACTCTTTTCGGCTCTTTTCCAGCTAGATACTCTATAACTTTTTCCATAGCCATAACCTCTTTTTGGATTTCATCTTTGCTAAGACTTAGCGGCAAATCTACCTTCAATTTCATTTTTCCATTAATAGCAACTGGGTAAGCAAAGGAGCTTTCTACCAAGAGTGATTCGTCTGCAACAGGAAAGTCCGCTTGTGAAATACTTTGTTTATGACCTAGTAAGGACCAAGTTTCTTCGGCAATATGTGGTGCGAATGGGGATAATGCAATTGTTAATGGTTCAAGGATATTCCTTTTTGAACAGGAAGCTGCTTGAAGTTCATTTACACAAATCATAAATGCGCTAATGGAAGTATTAAAACTAAAGTTTGAAATATCCTCATTTACCTTTTTCAATAAAGTGTGAAGTGATTTCAATTCTTCTTTTGAAGGTTCTTCTTCTGAAATATCGATAGATTCTCCATTATTAAAGAGTCTCCAATATTTTTTCAAAAAGCCATGAACACCACTCAAGCCCGCTGTATTCCAAGGTTTGGATTGTTCCAATGGTCCTAGAAACATTTCATACATCCTCAATGAATCTGCTCCATACTCCTCACAAATATCATCTGGATTTACCACATTATACCAGCGTTTGGACATTTTTTCCACCTCTCTTGTGCAAACAAATTTTCCATCCTCAAGAACAAACTCGGCATCTTTCAAATCGTCACGCCAGTTTTTAAATGCCTCAATATCCAATTCATCGGAGGCATTAACTAATGAAACATCCACATGAATCGCTGTGGTTTGGCAATTATTAATATGGGACTTAGAAACAAATTGATTCTTCCCTTTTATTCTATGAACAATTGCAGAAGTGCCCAAAATCATTCCCTGATTTATCAATTTTTGAAATGGCTCATCATTCTTAATAAATCCTCTATCCTTTAAAAACTTATTCCAAAATCTGGAGTATAAAAGATGACCGGTTGCATGTTCACTTCCTCCTATGTATAAATCAACATTACCCCAATAATCTAAATTTTTAGAATCGGCAAAGTCAGATGAATTATTAGGGTCAGTATATCTTAAAAAATACCAACTACTACCAGCCCAACCTGGCATCGTGGTCCATTCCAAGTCATAACCTTCAGTTCCCACCTGCCCATTTTCAGGATTGTATTTCCATGCATTGGCCCTTGCCAAAGGGGGTTCACCATCTTGGGTCGGTTTATAGGCATCCACCTCTGGTAATTCGATTGGTAAATGCTCTTCTTTTACGGTTAAAGCTACTCCGTCCTTATAATAAACAGGTATTGGTTCTCCCCAATAACGTTGTCTTCCAAAAATTGCATCTCTCAATCGGAAATTGATTTTTCCCTTCCCTATTTCTTCTTTTTCAATAACCTCAATGGCTTTAGAAATAGCCATTTTGACTTCCAAGCCATTTAAAAAATCTGAATTAATAAGAATTCCCTCTTTTGCCTCGTGCGCCTCCTTATTAATATTTCCACCTTCAACAACTTGAGGGATTGGAATATCAAAATGTTTGGCGAATGCCCAATCTCTACTATCGTGCGCGGGAACGGACATGACTGCACCAGTACCATAACTTGCAAGAACATAATCACCAATCCAAATTGGAATTTCTTTTTTACTAAATGGATGTATAGCAAATGCCCCAGTAAATTGACCAGAAACGGTCTTAACATCCGCCATTCGATCTCTTTCAGATTTCTTGGAAGCTTCCGTCCTATATTGGTTAATTGATTCTTTAAAAGTTTCTTCCGAAATTATATCTACTAAGGGGTTCTCAGGTGCTAAAACCATAAAACTCACTCCAAATATCGTATCTGGACGAGTGGTGAAAACCTCAATTTTTAGGTCTTTTTCTTTTACCTTAAACTGAACACTTGCACCTTCGGACCTGCCAATCCAGTTTCGCTGACTTTCTTTTAATGGTTCAGGCCAATCGATAGTCTCCAATCCGTCTAACAATCTTTGCGCAAAAGATGAAATTCTCATGCTCCATTGCATCATTTCTTTTTGCACCACTGGATAGCCTCCTCTTTCACTTTTTCCATCCTTCACCTCATCATTCGCCAACACCGTTCCTAGTTCTGAACACCAGTTCACCGTGGACTTACTTCTATAGGAAAGTCTATAATTTAAAAGCACTTCTTCCTTTTTGGCTTCGTTAAATTCTTTCCATTGTTCAGCAGAAAATAATACCTCACCCTCACAATCTGCGTTTAAACCTTCAGTTCCAAAATTTTCGAAATGACTAATAAGCTCCTCGATATTTTCGGCCTTATCACTATCTAAATTATACCAACTATTAAAAAGTTGAATAAAAATCCATTGGGTCCATTTATAATAATCTGATGAAGATGTTCGAATTTCTTTGGACCAATCAAAGGAAAACCCAATTTTATCTAATTGTTCTCTATATCGAGCAATATTTACGTCGGTGGTTTTCGCAGGATGTTGACCTGTTTGAATGGCATACTGTTCTGCAGGCAAACCAAAAGAATCATACCCCATTGGATGCAGAACATTAAAGCCCTTTTGTCTTTTAAATCTTGAAACAATATCAGAAGCTATATATCCTAAAGGATGACCAACATGTAATCCGGCACCAGATGGGTAAGGAAACATATCCAAAACAAAATATTTCGGTTTTTCATTCTCGGGCTCAGCTTTAAAGCTTTTATTTTCAGCCCAGTACGCTTGCCATTTATCTTCTATTTCACGAAACTTATAGTCCATCGGTGGTTCAAATTTTTAAGGCCACAAACTTAACATTTAGAAGTAGTTAAGTAAAATCTAGAGCAGGCAAATTCCAAAATAAAACATATTCTAAAATATATTATCTTTAGTCCCTTATTTAAACCAAATTTCACGCGTCCTTATTTTGCCTTTCAATTTGGCAAATTACTTTTGCACTAACTATTACACTAATGAAAAACACAAAAATCACACTAATAGCCTTGGCAGCTATTGCAATTCTTTCTTGTACCTCGCCAACAAAGGACTTTGATGTTCATATCAGTCCAACTTTCTACAAATATGTTATAGAAGTTGAACTTTATGACATCACGAATCCCACTGCACCTTTTCCAGTAAAACCGACTATTGAAATTACTGGGGCCGATGCTTCTGCTATCTACAATATAGATGGAACAAAAAATTTCGAAACGAATTTCGGTTCTCTTCAATTAATTTTGGCTCGAAGTTCTGAACCTTCTGCTGGAGATCCGATAGATTTTCAAGTTAAATTTAGTTCTAATTCCTACCAAGAAATTACCTTACCGGTTTCTGTTGGGGTAGACGATTATTTCTTAAAATACGACCTCGGAATGTTAGATCCGAGCAATTTACCTACTGGAATAACTAATTCAACCAAAAGTGGTACTGTTGGAACAAATGGGCAACTTGCTCAACCAGTGGTGATCACGGCAGGTTCTAATGACAGTCTTTCTAAAGTGGTATTAACGGTACCAAATGACATCACATTTCAAGACGCAAACGGGAATGCGGTTTCAGGAAGTCAGTTGGATGTTAATGTTTTAAGTCTTTCGGACACTTCTACTGTTGGCCAACAAGTTTTACCCAATGGTGGTGGAATAGTCCAGCAAGTTATAATTGATGGAGTTGTTTCAAGTCAAATCTTACCTCCAAGTAGCACTTTTAAAGTGGATATGTCTTTAGGTGGTAATTCTGTAAAAAAATTCACAGGAGATGGTATTACAATGAAAATTGATGTTCCAAGTATTATGTTTAATGAGGAAGCGAATAGAGCATACCAAGCTGGAGATTCAATTTCCTTATTGAGTAATTCAGATGGAGCTACCAACTGGGAGCCAGACGGAACATTTTTGGTAAAGGCTGACGGACAAGGTGAACTATATGTGGACGCTAAGGTAAAACACCTTAGTTGGAAAAGATTATTCCGCAGATTCAGAATTCCTTTTACATCAACTACGGTTAAAGCAAATGCCTCATTACCAGGCGGAACTAATAACTCAGTTTCAGGTGATATTGAATTATTAGTATCTGTTCCATTTTTCAATGGTAATTTAATTATCGCAAGGCCAAAATTACCAAGAACCATCAGCAATAACATTAGTCAACTATATTCAAAGGAATTTAACTGGCCAGGGTCTACAGCTCCAGCTTATACTGTAAGAGTGGGTAATAGAGGAACCATTAAAAACCCTCTTTTCGATTTTGCATATTCAAATCCATCACCTGCTACCACCAATATTGTAGCAACACCAAGTGGTTCTGGTGTAAGCGTAAGTTTTAGCTTGTATTGTGCTGGAAATAATACAGTAGTAAATCCGCCTGCGGGAGTAAAAATGTACTATAAAGAAACTGGAGTTCCAAATATTGGTTTTACCCATTTATATACTTTCACCCAACAAAACGTTGCGATTAATACTGGAAGAGTTTACCAGTTGGATGACAATAAAAGGTATGATTTCCGTGCTCTATTTGGCGATGCGCAAATTGACACATTGAACGTTCTAGTTGAAGATGGAAAGCATTACCAAGTTATACTTCCTCAATCAACTTGTAACGAAATATTTTAATCCAAAAATCAAAAACGATGAATATTAAAAAAATAGTTTTACCAGTATTGGTAGTAATGGTTTTTGGATTTAGTGCAAATGCACAATTATTTAAAACCAAGGCGCAAAAAGCTGCCGAAAAAACTGAAGAAGTTAAGGAAGATGTAGCTACTGAGGCAGAAGAAGCCACCACATCTGTGAGTGATACTGCTGCCAAAATGAAGCCAACCAAGGATCAAATTAAAGCAGATCATTTCTTGGGTTATGATGGAAAAGGAGCAATTGCCCTAAATTTAAGTACTGTTGGTATTGGGGTAGAGTATGCTCATAATATTAATAGGCATTTAAATGGCCGTATAAGGATCAACGTCTTGCAGATTTCCAATTTGGAACAAGCCATAGAATTGGGTGGAGCTCCAACTTTTGTTACAGCAAATGTTGATGTTATGAATACTGATATACTTTTGGAATATTTACCCTTCTCTCAACATAATTTTAAACTTGTAGGTGGTTTTTCTTATATCTCCTCTGGTAAGGGCGATATAAATGTTGCCTATAATGAAGCTATTAAATATGGTGACATTGTTATTGAACCAGAAGACATTGGGGACATGACCATTGGAGTAGATTATTCTGGCCTCGCCCCCTACATGGGTCTTGGCTGGGGAAGAGCCGTTCCAAGAAAAAGAGTGGGTTTTGGAATTGAAATCGGAACCTATTATGTAGGGTCTCCTGATGTTAGCCTTACCGCAACCAACATGCTTGCAGATACGGCTCAGGAAGAAGGTCAACTACAAGAGAATATGAATGATTATAAGTGGTTTCCTTTCTTAAATATGAGATTGGCATTCCGGTTGTAAATAACATATTGACATTAATCTTAAAAGGAGAGCCAATGGCTCTCCTTTTTTTTGATACTATTTAAAATGTGAGCATCATAATTGCTCACATTTTAAAATTGCGGCTTATTCCACAATTACCTTATCGGCAAATACATTTCCTTCTTTGGATTGAACTTTAAGAAGATATATTCCGGGTTTTAATCCATAGAAACCAATCCTTTTGCCATTTGAAATCTTGCTACAAACTAGGGCTCCAGCACTATTGTAAACATAAACCTTAGTGTTTTCTTGGTTCGAGCCAAAAACAAGTTCTAGGCCACCTTCACTTGAATAAGCATAAAAATCATTTTTAATATTCTCGACTAGATTTACCGTCTTTCTTGCAAAATATAAAATGAATCGAGGGCCGAAAAATGACTCATCATGGACAAAATTAAATTGGGTGTTTTCTGTCAAATCCAAGTATTTTCCTGTCTTTAAATCCCTTACCCAAAGGCTCTGGTAGCTTTTCAATTCGGAAATGTCTATTTCAAAAGTAAAGGTATTTCCATCTTGGTTTTTATAATCAAAATGTAAGGGAACCAAATGTTCTGTAGAATCAGAATTAAGGCGATTAATTGAAAATGCATTTTGGCCCATTTTAGAATAAAGAAAAGGTGCATTCTCGTTCCCTAATAATTTCCATGCATCATATCTATCAAAGTCCTCTATTGCATCATGTTTGAATCCAATCCAAACTTCATCTAAACTGTTCCCGTTTTTTTCAATCCCAATTTTTACATTATCCAAGTTGGACTTTTTGGTTAAAATGGTTGATTGATTGGTAACACGTCCTGCTTTCCTAAAAACCATAGATGGTAATGCTTGTTGACTTGGCGTGAAATTTTGCATAAAAAAGGCCTGGAACGGGGCAATATATCTAGCGTTACCTACACCATTATTATAAGACTCAAAGGATTGTCCATTCCAAACATAAACAGCAGGACTAACGCTACCTTCTCTTGTGGTTTGGCTATTGTCATATTGACTTGGATAAGGATTTGCGACCATATTCCAACCTTCTGTTGCTGCTTGGGCGCTACCTCCAACAAAAGAAACCGTTGAATTTTGACCGCTGTTAAAATCAAAAGCATAACGTTCTTCTGGACGTGAATTTAAGGTCCCACTGAGAGTGATTTTTCCAGATGCACTATCTGTTTTTAAAAAGTTTCCG
>CAKZNE010000042.1 GCA_937129395.1 uncultured Cryomorphaceae bacterium
CTGAGGGGAAAGGACGTTTGTATTTTGCTTTAATCAGTAAAAAGGAATATTTTGGAAATTATTTTAATGGATTAGTTAAGAATTTCTTCAACGATAGTAAAACACAATTCGCTTCCTTTTTCACCCAAGAAACCAACCTAAACAAGGCCGAACTTGAGGAATTAAAAAGAATGATTGATCAAGAACTAGAAAAGAAATAATATGTTAGAATTCGTCATTGACAGCTCGATTTGTTTGGCCGCTTTCCTCATTTTCTACAAATTGGGATTGGAGAAAAATTCCAAACATAGTTTTAAAAGGTTCTACCTCATATCTGGTCTAATTCTATCGGCACTTATTCCTTTAATCAACTTCACCAACCATATTCAGGTCCGAAAAATGATTCTTCCACCTGTAGCCGAAAATTTTGAAATAATTAGCACAAATACTCCAGCAGAAATTCCTTGGCTTTCTATTTTATTGCTTGGATATTTAGTGGGTCTAGCCTTTTTTCTTTTCCGCTTTTTCAGGAATTTGAATTCGCTTATTTCAGAAACCAAGTCAAATCCACAAATAAAAAAATTGTGGTACAGCTTGGTATTAATGGAAAAATCTATAATTCCATACAGTTTTATGAATTTCATTTTTGTTAATAAAAGTGATATTGAGAATAATGAAATTCCAGATTCTGTATTATTCCATGAAGGAGTTCATATCAAACAGAAACACAGTTGGGATATATTGTTTGTAGAGTTCATTCATTGTCTTTTTTGGTTTAATCCCCTCTTCATCTGGTTGAAAAAGGAAATCCAAATGAACCATGAATATTTGGCGGATGAAGCTGTATTGAATGCCGGTTATGAAGCCAAAAAGTATCAAACAGAGTTATTGAAATTTAGCAAGTTTGACCCTTCACCACAGCTTAGTCATTCTCTCCATTTTAATCCCCTCAAAAAAAGGTTGAAACAAATGAAAAATCAAAATTTTAAAAAATCAAAGAAGAATTTACGAAGATTAACTACCCTTCTAATAATTCCCTTAGTAGGACTTTTAATACTGGCTTTTGCTGAAACTACAACAGTTTTCACCCTTATTTCTGATCATGAAGCCACCAAAAAAGAAATTGTTCAATACAATAGATTGGCAAAATATTACGCCAACCCAGATGGGAAAAATATTGTAATTCAAAAAGATGAAATCGATTTCCTAAAATTGATTTATGCAAACATGACAGAGGAACAGAAAAAAACAGCTGAACCTTTTCCTGAATTGCCGGAAATTTTACCCTACGAGCTAAACCCTGTTAAATTGGAAAGAGAATCCCCTCACGATCCGCCTCGTCCACCCTGGAGAGTAATTGATCTTCAATACGAGACCGATGCTACATTTTTCCTAAATCAGGTAGAATCTAGCTATGAGGAAATACTTGAAGCTACAGAAAATCCGCCATTTCCTGTTACTATTCAATATGACAAAACGAACCGGAAATTTATGGTTTACACCGATGGAACCAAACCTGGTTGCTAAAATTTAAGTCCCGATTGTGGGACTTTTTTTTTGCTCTATAAATTCACTTATTTTTGACCTCCATTATTTTTAAAAACTAAAGACCCCTAATCCATGGAGGAAATTGCAAAGCAATTGACAAACTTGTTTACCCAGAATAAGCTCAGCAATATTGAAGTTTACAATGCAGCGGAGAAATATTTTGAAATAAAGGAAAACCACACTTGGATTTACAGAGGGGGAATTGAATTGAGCTTTGGAGAAAAAACTTTTAGCTTGGCTTGGGATCATGGAAATGACAGTTATGATTTTAATTTGGAAGGTGGAGTAAAGCCACTTTTAAAGGATTTGGATTTCTACTCTGTAGATATTAAAAAAATAGAAGGGATCTCCGCATTAGTTGATCAAAGCATTGTAAACGTGGAATTTGAATGGGAGTTTTACCAAGATTTTAATGAAGAAGGTGAAATGATGGAAGAGAAATTTTATGTGCCTATTGGGATGAACCTGGAATTTGAAAATGGAGATTTATTACAAATCGCCACTCTTGAAACGCGTATTGAAGCGGAGAGTTTTAAACTAATAGATCCAGTTTACAATCTTTTTGGCGACCTCTTAATTTCCCTTAATAATCCGATTGAAATAAAACAACAAAGCACCGAGAATGAAAGTTTTTAAGCTTTTCCTTTTTTCAATCCCCCTTTTTTTCACGCAAAACCTTCAAGGTCAAAAGGAACCCTATTTTTTTGAAAAGGTATATACCTCCAACACATTGGATCATTATGCCATTTTTGAAAACTCTGATGTTGAGATGCAGTTTTTGGATACGGTTGTTGCCAATAAAATATATTTAGCAATTGTAACTTTTGCTCCAAGAAAGCGTCACTTATGCCTTGTCAAAAAGGATTTACAACATTGGCTTTGCTACAGCCTAGGCAATAGATATACGGATTTCAATTATAAACTTTTGGATTTCGACAGTATCCCCGGAAAGGAAATACAACTCTCCCTTAGAAGGTCGAACGGCAGAAGTACGTGGTCTGGAGGGTTTTCGGAGTACATCACAAAAAAGGTAATTATTAGCCTTGAGGATTTTAACTGTTATTTTTCCATTGAATATATGGCTTGTTATATTAATTGGTCAAATATTTTAGAAACTGATAATGATCCCACTAAAAGGGATGAAATTATTGGCAGCGAAATAGAAATGTTGGAAGGCACTGAAATAGAACTACAGCCCAGCTATGGAAAATTGGTTTTAAGGGAAGTCGAATCCGATTGTGGTTCGGATTTAAAAGGATATGAAGGGCCGGAACCCGTTTCGCAAGAAGTTTTTGAATACGAGCTTAGAGGGGGGAAATTAGTTTTGAAAAGCAAAAATTAATAATCTCAAAATATCCTTCTGAAGCCTTTACCTTTGCAAAAATTACGGCTAAGACCAGTATCAATATATGTCATTTAAAAAAATAGGTATTTCCCCAGAACTCCGAGTGAATTTGGTACAATCGGGATTAAAAAACGCCTACCCTATTCAATCGGAAGCTATTCCTTCAATCCTGAAAAACAGGGATATAATGGGCATTGCAAAAACGGGTTCCGGAAAAACACTTTCCTATGTTTTGCCAATTTTAATGCAAACCAGGACCTCAAAAACTGTCCAAAACAGACATATTCAATTTTTAGTATTGGTGCCAACAAGAGAGCTGGCAGTTCAGGTGCAAGAGGTGTTTCATACTTATTCCAAGGCTTACGTAGATGCGCCAAAATCAATGGCCGTTTTTGGAGGAGTTTCTATTAATCCCCAAATGAAAAACCTCAGCGGGACCAATATTCTCGTAGCCACCCCAGGAAGGTTAATTGAATTAATAGAATCCAATGCCCTGCAATTAAACAAGGTTCAGACTTTAGTTTTGGATGAAGCTGATAAAATGCTGAACATGGGTTTTCGCGAAGAAATGGATCAGATTTTCAAGCTCTTACCGCGACAAAGGCAAAACTTATTGTTTTCGGCAACTTTAAATGAAGAGATTGAAAGAATACAGAACTTTATTCTGGAGGATCCGAAAATTATTAAAATTGAAGATGAATCTGAAGATTTCACCTCCTTAATTCTGCAATCTGCCTACGCTGTAGAGCAAGACAGAAAAGGCCTACTCCTTCGCCACCTGATTAAGGACAAGGAAATGAAGCAGGTTTTAGTTTTTTGTTCTTCCATTTACCAGGCCGATCATGTTGCCGATAAATTGCGGAAAAATGGTTTTGAGGCAAGGGCTATTCATTCCAAGAAAAGCCAGGGAGCAAGAAGGACTTCTTTGAGGATGTTTAAAGAAGGAAACCTCAACATTTTAGTAGCAACAGATCTATTGGCCAGAGGAATTGATATAGAATTTCTTCCCTTTGTTGTAAACTACGAATTGCCCAGATCACCTAAAGATTATATCCACCGCATTGGAAGAACAGGTCGAGCCGAGAACCCAGGCGAGGCCATTTCCTTTATCAGTTTAAAAGAAAGGCCTCATTTCAATGTTATCCAAAAAAAGATGGGCAAATGGGTAAAATTGATTTATTCGGAGGAGATGGATTTAAATATTTAATTCCCAATGTCAATGGGTTGAATATCACCCACCCCTGATTCACCACAGCCTGAATTAAGATTGGTAAATACCGGAATTAAACTCCTTTTCAACTCCTTTAAGCTTTGATTGACTCTCCGTCTTTTATTATCCTCGATTAAGAGTTTCTTAAATTTTAAATCTTCCAACATATCCGATGATGCCCGAGGTTTAGCATAGGCTTTTAGCTGAACGGTCAATTCCTTACTACTTATTTGCTTTAGGTCCATTCTCACTAAGCCCGTATCCTTTGGACTTCTTTTCATTCCAAAATAGGCTTGATCATTTTTATAAGCCACTGTAATGATTTTGTAGTTGAAAAACTCATTGGTTTTGGACTCAAAATTAGCTCCCTTCCTAAGCATTCTTCTAAAACTAAACTCACTTCCACTGACCATATAACAATAAATACGATCAAAAGAATCCACGTCTTCAACCTCAACCTTCAATTTAGTGTACTCTATCTTCATATTTTCTCCCAAGCTAGGGGATAATTTTATTCTATAAGTAACTGGTCGATCCAAATTTCTCCAACCCAAAGTGCGAACTATAGTTCTATATTGCCCCTTATTTGGATTATTTCCTCGGTATCTTATCCCCAATTTTTTATTGGCTTCCTTTAGACTTTCATTGAACTCCTGACGTAAGTTTTGAGCGTTAATTTTCAAATTCTTGGCGTTATTTTGAGACACCGATTTAAGACGTTTTCCATCTAATTCACTTTGCTTTTTCCAAAATTTTTCTTGACTGTCCTTTATAGTTTTGGCATAAATCTTCCTTCTCAGCCTATAATAAGAAGCCAATTTTCTCATTGCCTCATTTTTTACTTTTACTTGTCTATCCCTTCTAGCATAAAAGCTTTTGAATTTTTCTTTATTGCAATTCTCTACAATTCCATTAGCTAATAAAGAATCCGAGTAAAAAAGAGGTTTGTTGAGATTTTGGATATAAACATTCAAAGCATCCTTATGAGTTAGAAATTTCATTCTGCTTTCAAACTCCTTGGTGGCGAGGTTGCTTCCTTGGAATTCAACATTCCAGAATGCTTTAATGTCTGCCGGCCAGATTAGGGAGCACTTTCCAAAATTTAATTGGGCACTTGAATCTAGAATTCCAACAAAGGCACTATCATTTTCAGATATTTTGTTCGACTGATACCAATTTGGTTCCATCCTCCTGAAAAAGTAAAATTTTTGGACTTCCTCAGAAATTTCAATTGAATTTTCTTCGGATCCACCTATTTCAAGTTTTTTTTCTTCACTATTTTCATTGAAGCCTCCAGCCCGGGGTTGAATTAACGAATCCGAAGCAAAGTATTCTAAAAAGCCCTCTTCACAATAAAAACTATAAAACAAACTATCTACATAATTTTTGTCCAGTGTATCCTTTCCCAAATAATGGAGACTATCCATAAACCCAGGTTTATAAAAATTTAATGTTAGGATATCTTCTGGAATAAGATAGTTTTCAATAGGTTTTGGATTTACCCAATTTATGGTTCCATTTGGCAGTTTCTCACCATCATAGAGTTTCATTCCTTCCAATCTTTCATCTGTTGGAACACTTACAAGAATCTCTTTACCCTTCCTCAATCTAAGTTCATCATCACCAGAAATTGCCCTGAGTTCAAACATTCCTGCAGTTTCCAAAACATTGGAATCCGCCATGGTTGATAATCCACTTTTTAAAATCGTTTCGGCATCTAGAGCCTCTTTTAAAAGGATGGTTACACCCTTGGTCACCAAATTACCTTGTTCATCCTCAAAAGCCTCTTCGGGAATAGCCAATACAATTCCCTGCTTACCTTCCACCACAATGGCTTCCTCATTATCAATACTAAATAGTTGTTGGGGAATATAAATTGGGGAGTTTTTACCTTTTTCTGTTTTTGGAATAGTGGAATCAAAACCAAAATGTGAGAAATATTCGGCTTGATTTAACCATAAGATTCCCGCAGCTATCAAAACCACCACCGCACTAGGAATCATCCATTTCAAGGATTTTTGGAATTTAAAAGACTTTTCTGCTTTTTTCACAGACTGTCTTATTCCTTGTCTTTTTACAGCCTCCATTAAGTCTTTTTGGGCTTCTACCTCCGCTTTTAATTTGGGGTCCTTTTTAAGTCTAGCTTCAAATTCAGCTTTGTCCTTTTCGTTGAATTCATTGTTGAGATATCTTTCAATGATTTCTATTTTTTTTAACTCTGGTCGCATATTTCGTTTTTTTAGGATTTGGGTACTTTAGGATGGGTCCATTATTTTTTTCTTGGCCCTTTCCATGCATTTGTACTTTTGATTTTTCGCCAATTTTGCTGAACTAAAATCCATATTATCCGCTATTTCTTGCATGCTTAATGAGCGGTAATAGAATAAAATCAACAATTGACGACATCGATCACCAATATCCTGAAGCACTTTTTCAAGCTTCTCGAATTTGCTTTCCTTCTTTAAGAATTCCTCTAAATCACTTTCCTCTGCTTCTACTAAATCCAAATTCCAATCTGGTGTTTGGGATTTGTTTTTCTTTTTTAATTCATTTCTCCAAAGGAGTTTACAAATTCCAAAAAGATAAGTGCTGAGTTTGGATGTGAGAGAAAAATTAGGATCAGAAACCTTTCGAACCAAAATAATGAGAGCTTCCTGGAATATATCCTGAGCATCTGCCTTTGTTCCTCCCTTGGCTAATACCCAATTCTGAAATTTCGGGTAATAATGGTATAACTTCTTTAAACCTGGTTCGGGTCTATTTTTTTTAAGGGATTCAACAATTTTTTGGTCTTCCATAATGGTGATTTACCCCTTAATGTCTAAAATTGAAAAAGGTCACCCTTTTTTTTTATAAATTCCTTTGGAATTTTTTTGGGGGCGCAATATTTTGCGGCCTACCTGCCCCAAACTCCTGTTTCGCCTATATAAACCTTTACTATCAAATAGGGTGCATCACCAATATCATCTCCATTGAATGCG
>CAKZNE010000043.1 GCA_937129395.1 uncultured Cryomorphaceae bacterium
AATATCAAAGTTCTGATGAATATCGTTATGGATTTAACGGACACGAAAAGGACAATGAAGTGAAAGGAAGTGGAAATCATTATGACCTTGGGCTAAGACATTATGATCCGCGTCTTGGTAGAATGATGAGCAGAGATCCAAGAGCTCCGGAGTATCCTTGGCAAACACCTTATGCGTATCATAGAAATAATCCTATTAAAGTTGTTGATCATTTAGGAGGGGGGGATCCACCGGATCCACCATCGACTCTATATCATAATACTACCAAAGGAGATAAAATAGCTAAATCAGGTTTTGATGCAACTACATATGGAGAAAAATCAATTTATAATTGGTTTTCTACTACTGAAAATGCAGCAGGAACAAGTCGCCAAGGGACATCAGGAACATTAGCTGTTGATGGAATTAATACTTGTGAAGCACATGTTATTACAAAATCTCAGACTAAAGCTTGGAGTGCTGAAGCTATGAAAGAAATGGGATATACAAAAGAGACTTGGAAAGCGGCGGCTAAAACTGAGGGGTTTAAGGCATTAGAGGCAGAACGTAGAGGACGAATGTGGTCAAAGGTTGGTCAGTATATGGATAAAATGGGTAAAGATGTCTATATGACCGAACTAGATGGAAACTTTGCTGTTTCTGATAAGGTTGCAAATTCAGGTAAAATTACTCAAATGTCTGGTAAATCTGCTAAATCATGGATTAAAAATTTGAATGGGACTAAAATAGCAGGAAGAACTTTTGTTGCAGCAACGATAGCTATGGATATTTATCGAATATCAACTAGTCAAAATGTTGCAAAGACAACTACAAAAGTCGTTTTTGGTTGGGGAGGAGCATCGTTAGGTGCTGCAACTTTTGCAGGTGCGGCATTAGCGGCAGGTCAAATGGGACCTCAAATAGCTGCTCCCGAAGAAATTATTACGGTTCCTGTAGCAGGTTTAGTTGGTGGAATTGTAGGATATTTTTGGGGTGAAGAAGTTGGAGAGGTAACATATGAAATATTAGAATCTCAGGGCTGGGTGCCAGGGGGTCAAGAATAAGTTATGATTAAAATATTATTTAAACAAAATAAAGACGGTTCATTATCCTTATTATTAGTTAAGGACGGTTCTGAGTTTGCAATAGTTTTTGACTCAATGGGATTTGCTGTTGTCAAAAATGATGAAGTTGATACAAATGAATATAAATTGTTAGATACAAAAGAGAATCTTGTATCACTTGATGAAATACGTAATGAGGAGTTTGATGTTTTTTATTTTAAAATGAATAATCAATTAATTTTTCAAATTTCATGGATTCCAAATGGCAATAATATGCTTCAGCAATTAGGGATTTATGATAAGAGTATGACCTCCAAAATACTTGCTTTAAATAAAACTGTTTATGAATCTGCTGTTTCACGATTTTTAGATGCAGATGAATACGAAGATTTATTGTATCCTTTCTGGAAATAAACCTCCTCTGGCGCGCATATTTATTCCCTCTGGCGCGCATATTCATCCTAATATCCGCAGGTTACAAAATCAAAGGTCAAAATTGGGCTCAAAATATTTAGATACATTCATTTTCTGTTTTTGGTTGAATAAAGAGGTTTGGTTGGGGTTCGATTTGGCGTAGTTCGTCCTTTAGGATTTCACCTTTTTTCGATTTTACATTAATTTAAAGAACGTTTTATTTGCTTTGAATTTAGGTTTTAAAAGCGATTGAGCCATAAATTTTCAGATGCCATTGCCGAGCATGGAATATCCATTTTGCGGGAATGGCAATGAAACGGAAGATGAATTTTTTTATTCTAAAATTAGGTTGTAGGCCTTTGTATCGTTGGGAAAATTGACCAATTATATAATGATACAAATTCCTACACATGGCCATAATCTGTAGATAAACCAGGTTTTGTTCCAAGTTTGAAAAGGGCATGTTTTTCCAACCAAAATCATTTTTCAATACATCAAACTCCCTTTCAATAGTTCCCCTTTGATTATAAAAATGAACTACTTCATTTGGGGTGCTTTCTAAATCATTTGTAATAATTACAGAATAATAACTAGCCTCATTAGTAAATACGTTGATTTGCCCATCCCGTCTTTTTGTCTTTGATACAATCAATCTGTATTTTCTTAATAGCTTTTTTGAACCACTCCTTTTGGCCGTCCTTTTAAAGGGAGTGTACATGATTTCACCACGATAAAACAAGGCAGAATTAAAAGTAAACTCACTCCAATCCTTTATCTCTGCTAAAGCCTCTAACATGGGCTGATTTTGCCGAGCCTTTACATAAAAAACATCAGAGTATTTATCGATTACCCGAAGCGCTTTATAGGTGAAAGAAGCGCTGTCGGCTCTAAATTTCCCAACCTTTATATTTTGATTTTCAAGATGCAGAAACATACGTTCTAATGTTTCATCCTGTAGGGTGGATGCATTGTTTTTTCCATTTCTGTTTTCTACGTAAATAACTTTAGAATCCACTAAACCGACGCCCGGAGCGTAGCCACTACTGTGTTTGTAGGTCATCTCCGCATCTTTCTTTTTGTGGAAGCAAAGAGTATTGTCGTAATCTATAGTTACTTTGGATTTTGATAAATTAAAGAGTTGATTGGTGATTTTAAGATTCAATTGACTCAGAGGATCATTCACTGCAAAATGATGAGGAGCTTTGCTTCTTTTAGTTTCAAAATAAGAGGCTGGTAAAGCTAATTCCTGTAATCGATTTAAGACCCGATCGGGGCTTGGGATCTTCAAAAAAGGCAACACAGAAAGACTGTGGTGAAAATTACCTGAAAGGTCTTCTGCACAATTACCACCACAAAAAAATACAGACCAATAACTATAAAAAATATCCCTCCAATTGTACCGACTTTGGGGACTTAAAGCAGGAAGTTCCTTTTTAAGAAGGGAACCAATCTTTACCCTATCCAACTCCTTTAAAACAAAATTAAGCCCTCCGAAAGGCGACAAGGCTTTAGAATTTATTACTTTCATTTTATCTGGCTTTATCACCAAGTTAGGTGATAATCGAAATTTTATAAAGCCTTTATTTACAAAGTTTTGAGAGACTTTTTAACCATGACTTGCGGATTTAAGGTACAAGTGCGCGCCAGAGTAAATGGACACACCACAAGATACAATCTTGCGGCAGCCTGAACTACCAAGGCAAAATTTCGCAATTAGTTTGTCGTTTATACTTATGGTACTTACTTTCATTATACCCTTGTAAAATTTCATTGTCAAAAATCTCACCTATGGAATCAATATAGAAAACCAATCTTTGTTTCGAGATATAGTTATGTGTAACATAAAGCAAGTCAAAGGCGGCGGCATCCGAATTATTACTGATTCCTAGCTCATCCAAAACAAGTTGAGTTGCTTTTCCATAATTCTCGAGAGCCGTAATTGTGTCCGAATATAATTTTCCGTTACAGTAATAATTATAAACTCTCCTTTGAAGCTCATAATCAAAAGCACCGGTTGACATTGTAGGTAAAAACTCTTTTAATTGAATAAAATCACAACTTGCCAAAAGAAAGCTAAGCTTTAAGACTTGTGCCTTATATTTTAATGAAGTATCTCCCGATACCATTAACCTTTCAATTAGGTTGTAGGCTGTATCTAAACGAGCCTCCATTTGATCAACTGAATAATCTCTTCTTTGGGCCAACAACCTTTTATAAATTGTTGAATTATTTTCATTTTCAAAATAGTCAACAGTTGATAAAGGATTGCATGATCCCAAAACTAGAAGCATAAAAAAAAGACAATATCGCATATTTAAAATTTTAATTTTCCCTCCCCCAAAAGTGGCCGGCCAGAATAAAATGAACACGCACTACAAGTGTGCGCCAGACTCTTATATCTTAAACCCGAAGTTTCCTCATTCGAACCACCTCAAAAATAAAAAAACCAAAAACCACGACATATTCCAATGCTACAAAAGCCAAATTCTCATGATATTCTGCTGTAATATAGGCGCTATAACTGAAAACAATTGCAAAACTCCATAGCAAAGGAAAACGGAATTTGGTGAAAATGGACAATAGCAATATCACAGCAATATACCATGGATGAACGGTTGTGGAAAGAGCCAGATATAGGAATAGTATCCACATTAAACTGGACATAAAATTCTTTTCATTTTCATTTTTTCGAAGCCAGGAAATCAACAAGACGCCGGAAATGATAATTAAGGGCAGCACCTTCCCTACTTGATGGATAATATTATAACCTGTTACTTCAAATCCTATGGCGCGGATTATATAATATACGCTTGCGTTAAACTCAAAACTTTGGAAATAAAGGTTGATGCTGCTCATGAAATTTGCCACAAACTCAGAGCTAATAAATGGGGCAAAAAGCAGTGCGGTTAGTCCTAAACAAATAACATAATAGACCATGGCTTTTTTGAATCCGAGCTTCCTTAAAATTAGGGGTAGAAAAATTAAGGGAATGAGCTTTACGCTGATGGACAAGGCCATTATCACAGCGGACCAAGCCCATTTTTGGGTGAATAAAAGATAGACAGACCAAATCAAGAAAAACAACATTACTCCCTCAAAATGCAAGTTACCTGTGAGTTCTATTATAATAAATGGGTTGAGGAGGTAAAGAAAAATCGCTTTTGGGTTTAGCTTTAAATGTTTGAGCAATTTGGGTCCAAACCACCAAAGCCCAACATCGCCTAACATGATAAACAATCGCATAAGAATGGTGCTTCCCAATAAATTATCTGAATAAAAAAGAGCGGGTAGAAAAAAGCCCAATTGATTTACGGGCGGATAACAAGTATAATGATGACCGTTTAAAGATCCCATTCCTTCATACAAGCGTTGACCTTCAGGAATTAGTGCCGCTTGCTCTCCTTGCAAAAATAATTCTGGAGTATAGAGATAGGGGTTTAATCCTTCTACTAAAAGGCGTCCATCCCAAATAAAACGGTAGAAGTCGTTGGACAAATTAGGTAGGGCTGCTATAAAAACTAAGCGAAGAATTAAGGCTATAATAGAAAGGCTCTTAAAACTAAACACCTCCGATCTTAACATCATGGCGAAAGCCAAAAACAAAACGGTGTACAAGCCTAAAACCTGGTAAAAATCTTGACGAACAACAAAATAAGCGAGGTAAAAATAAAGTAAGGCCGACAGAGCAGCTAAACCCCAATTCAGGCTTTTATTCTTAATACTTAAGTACGGCATGTTACCGATTTATAAAAGACGAATCCAAAACCAAAAAACAACATGAGGTGAAAAGGCAAGAGGCCGTAATCCGTTAATTTAAAAGCGCTAACTATCCCGAAAAGAAAATACAACATGAGTAAACCTTCTATATAATTAACTACAGATAATTTTCCTTGAAGGTATTTATTGCTTTTCCAATTGTCTTTAAGCGTGGTTACATTAAACTTCGGTGTTCTAATAAATGCGCTCTTTTTTCCCATATGTCCTTCCAAAACCGCCAAGGAATTATGTAGTGAAAAACCCATGGCCACAGAAAAGAAAAAGAAGAAATCGCGTACATAATTTCCGAAGGATCGGATCCCTTTTCCGTGTATTCTTTTATAAGCTACCCAATAACAAGCGAAAAAGATAAGAGTAGACAAAACAAATAAACTCGTAAACTGGAAAAAGCTTTTGTACTCCGGGCGCATTCCTTTTATATAAAGCATGGGAATACTTAAAATGGCCACCACAAAAATGCTTAGAAACATGGAGCTGTTTAGCAAGTGAATCAATCCATGAATTTTAGTTTTAAGCGGTGTGTTTTTATCAAAAATCAGACGGCCCTTCATTTTTCGGAAGTTCTCTGCGCCTCCTTTATTCCATCTAAATTGCTGGGATCTGGCTGCGCTGATTACCACTGGCAATTCTGCTGGCGTTTCTACATTTTCTAGGTATTTAAACTTCCACCCTTTCAATTGGCTACGATAGCTTAAATCCAAATCTTCGGTAAGGGTATCGCTTTCCCAATTTCCAGCGTCTAGGATACAAGCCTTTCGCCAAACTCCCGCTGTACCATTGAAATTAATAAAATGTTGTTTGGTATTTCTTCCCACCTGTTCAATGGTAAAATGAGCATCTAAAGCAAAGGCCTGCATTTTAGTTAAAAGGGAATAATCCCTGTTTATATGCCCCCAACGCGTTTGTACCACACCAACTTTTTCGTCTTTAAAATGCGGGATGGTTTTTAATAAAAAATCAGCTTGAGGAAGAAAATCTGCATCAAAAATGGCTAGAAATTCTCCTTTGGCATTTTTCATTCCTTCCTTTAAGGCACCGGCTTTAAACCCTACACGATCTACCCTTCGGATTTGGGAAATATCAAATCCCATTTCGGCCAATTCTCTTACTTTTTCACTTGTAATTTCAACCGATTCATCTGTAGAATCGTCCAATACCTGAATCTCCAATTTATCCTTGGGGTACTGGATTTTTCCTATACCATCTAGCAAGCGTTCCATTACATAAAGCTCGTTGTAAACTGGTAATTGGATCGTTACAAAAGGAATTTGATCTGGATCTGAAAAATCGTAAATTTTGCTTGTGTCCTCCTTTTTTTGCGCTTTGATGTAGTTGATTAAAAGGTTGAGCTGTGCTAGGCTGTAAAAGAATATCAGCGAAAGCACAAGGGTATAAACAATGATTAAAATTATTTCCATTGCTTATAAACTGTATTTGAATATTAATGCTAAAATCTTATAGCCTGCCATAATAGTTCCTTTCACCGTTCCTGAAATTTTTGAAACTCCAATTCTGTTTCTATATCGCACGGGTACTTCGGTGTATTTGTATTTCTTTTTGAGGGCTTTGATCTGCATTTCTACTGTCCAACCATAGGTTTTATCCTCCATGCAAAGCTCCATTAACTTTTTATATTTGATGGCTCTAAATGGACCTAAATCCGAAAATTTTGCTCCGTATAATAGTTTCATTAAAAAAGTAGCAAGCCAATTCCCAAAAACTTGCGGTGGGGTCATGGATCCGCTTTCTCTGTATTTTTTTACTCTGGCACCAATAACCAAATCCATATCATTTTCCAAAATGGGAGCAATTACTTCCGGCAACTGATCTGGAAAATCCGAATAATCGGCATCCATAAAAACAATAATATCGGGCTTTTCTTCTTGGGCTGCCACATGCTCCATCCCTTTAAGACAAGCATAACCGTAACCTCTCCGTTTTTCCAATAAAACACTTACTCCAGTTGCTAAGGCATTGAGTTCGGTATTATCTGTAGAACAATTGTTTACTACAATAATTTCCTCCACTAAGTCCTTGGGAATATCGGCAATTACATGTCCAATAGAATCCTGCTCATTAAAAGCAGGAATAATCACTTTCACTTTATTCATCTAGCAACAAATCCCCATTTTCCATTATAAAACCTGTATAACTCGTCCATTCATCAGTTTTCACATCGTCCTTAAACTTTTCCACCATTTTGGGTTTTTCATTTACATAAACTACCCTAAATCCATTTTTTACACCCTTCGCAAATTGGCATTTTTCCGTTATTTCTCCTTCCTTGGAATAAAAACTCCACCACTCTACCATCAGGTTTTCACTATAAGAACCTTCCTTTAATTTTTTTCCGTTTGAACGATAAAAAAACCAGTAATCGCTTTTGTTTCCCAACTTATAATGGCCTTCGGATTTTAATTTTCCATCCGGACGGTAAAATTTCCAATACTTTGTTTTCACACCATCTTGCAGCCAACCTTCCGCTTTTAAAACATGGTTATTGTAATACTCCTTATGGTAAACCAAAGCCGTATCCGCCTGACAAAAAAAGGGGACTACAAAAATGAAAACCGCTAAAATACCCTTCACTTTAATTCTTTATTATTTTAATAAGTCTGTAAGTTTATCAGCACTTCCTAAAAGACTAGGATTTTCTTGTACTCTTTCTCCTGGACCATCATTTTCCAATTTCAATACACCTCTTGGACAAACTGCAGAACAAACTCCGCAACCTACACAGGAAGCTCTAACAATGTTTTGCCCTTTTTGTGCATAGGAACGTACATCAATTCCCATTTCGCAATAAGTAGAACAGTTTCCACAGGAAATACATTGTCCGCCGTTGGTGGTGATTCTAAATTTGGAAAACAGCTTTTGTTGCAATCCTAAAATCGCCGCCATTGGGCAGCCAAATCTACACCATGCCGGGCATGGAAACGCAGTTGAATTTGCGGGCGGATCAGGTCGGCCAAACGCTCCAGAATATCGACACGCACGGCCTTTTTACCCAGCACGCGGAAACCGCACAGACGGTATATTTCGGGATCAAACACCGGATCGACGGGCATTGAGGTTCTACCTGCGGCCAGAGCCTGCACGATTTCATCCCTGCCCTGTGCTTCTTGCTTGTCGTTCTTGAGTGCCCAGAGCAGGGAAGCCAGCCCACCCGGTGCCGGCTTGATGATGGTCGGCACAAAGATGTGATAGGCACCGAAGCGGATGCCTTTGCGGCGCAGTTGGCCGCGCTGATCCTGATCGAGTCCACGGATGTCTTCGGCAATGTCACGCCGATCCACAACACCGAGATTTTCGACCACGCGAAAGGCGACACCGCGCGCCATGCCCTCGACGCCATCCGTGTCTGACAGTTCAAGCAATGGCTTCAGCAAGGTTTCGATATGATAGCCGAGCCAGCGAGTCAGACGCTGGTCCACCTTGTCGCGCGCAGGCCCTGTGAGTTGCTCATCGGCGAGAAGAAGAACGCGGGGTTTCAGAATCTCCTCGCCCGCAACGACGCGACCAACCGGCACACCAATCCAGCGTAACGTACCATCGTTTTCGAGCAGGACATCCGAGTTGGGCGCTGCGGCCAGCCTGTCCGCACGGGCTTCGATTTCGCTGGCCAATGCTTTTTGCGCAGCCGCGCGTGCCGCCTTGGCGTCCGGGCCGTCGGCGGTGGAATCCGGTGTGAACCGGAAACCCGATAATTCTCCAACGTGATGGCCTTCCACCGTCACGGCTCCGGAAGGCGCGATTTCGGCCTCTAGCATGCTGTTTTCCCGCAGGCGCTTCATCAGAACGGATGTCCTGCGATCAACAAAGCGTTTCGTCAAGCGGTCATGTAATGCATCGGACAATCTGTCCTCCACGGCCCGCGTTTCCGCTTGCCAGTGGGCAGGGTCTTTCAGCCATTCGTCACGGTGCGAAACGAAGGTCCAGGTCCGGCAATGGGCAATACGGTTGGACAAGGCATCGATGTCGCCTTCTGTGTTGTCGCACTGCTGTATTTGATTGGCGAACCAATCGGCATCGATGTGACCGGTATCAGCAAGATCGAGAAATATGCTGGAAAGAAGGTCTGCATGATTGGCTGGGGCTATCTTTCGATAGTCCGGAATTTGGGCGACCTGCCACAATTGTTCCACACCTTTGCTGGCCTG
>CAKZNE010000044.1 GCA_937129395.1 uncultured Cryomorphaceae bacterium
GGCTAGAAAATTACAAAGGCAAAAGATTGGTTTTGAATATTTTTCCAAGTATCGATACAGGCACATGTGCTGCATCAGTAAGAAGATTCAACCAAGAAGCGGCAGGACTTGAAAATACGGTTGTTTTAAATATCAGCAAAGATTTACCCTTTGCACAAAAAAGATTTTGTGCCGCAGAGGGTATTGAAAATGTAGAAAACCTTTCTCAATATAAAAACAACAATTTCTCAGAAGCCTACCAAGTTGATATGTTGGAAGGGGCGCTTAATGGATTAATGAGCAGAGCAGTTGTGGTTTTAGATGAAAAGGCTGAAGTTATTCATAGCGAGCAAGTTCCAGAAATTATTATTGAACCTAATTATGAAGCAGCTTTGGCAGCTTTAAAATAGGCATCAAATATTTTAAATAAAAAATGCCCATCAAGGGCATTTTTTATTTCTTCTTCTTTTTCGTTCTTCGATATAAATCCCGAACCATTCCATCTGCCAATCCCTTTTTTGGAACTGTCATTTTGGTTGATTTGGCCCATTTCATTGCCGACAAATAAATTCCCAAAGCATGTGTAATAACATCAGCTCGGTCGGGGTTCAAGTCAAATTTAATAATTCTTTCTTCGGTGCTGAACTCCAATAATATATCATAAGTGTTTTGGATATAATCAATTTCCAAAATGGATCCAATGGCTTGGCCTGAAAGTTTGAAAGTCCGGTTTATATTACCTCCAGATCCAACCATTATAATATTTTCAATATCACTTGTTACCTCTTTGACCCATTTCTCCATTTGTTTCCAAGTAGATTTCGCTACCTGATTTTTTAACAAACGAATAGTTCCAATTTTAAAGGACTTACTGGCAATTACAAGATCATTATGGAAAAGAGTTAACTCGGTACTTCCTCCCCCAACATCTATATACAAAAAGGTTTCGTCGGACCCTTTCATAACATCTGTCATACCAGAACTAAAAATGATCTTTGCCTCTTCTTTTCCAGAAATTAATTCAATTTCTATTCCTGTTTTCTTCTTTATATGAGCAATAATTTCCTCACCATTTTTAGAATCTCTAAGGGCCGAAGTTGCGCATGCTCGAAATTTTTCAACCCCATGTACCTTCATAATATTGGCATAGGCAATCATGCCTAGGGTAAGTCGGTTTCTTGTAGATTTTTGAATGGCTCCTTTTCCAAAAGCATCATCACCCAAACGAATAGGTAACCTAGTTAGGGAAGATTTTTTAAAAACGGGAAGGTCAACTCCGTTATCAATAACATTTGTTATTAAAAGGCGAACAGAATTGGAACCTAAATCAATTCCCGCCAGTTTGTGAATGGTCAATTATTTACCTCTTTTTAATTGATTTTTTACATAATCATGCAAAGCATATTGAGATCTGATTTTGGGACCTTTTATGGATCTGTATTCATTGTTTTGCTCTTCGCTAAACCATCTCGCTTTAACATTATCCTTCCAAATAATCTCGATATGATCCCTTAATTGTCTCTTGATATTTGAATCATAAACCGGAGTTGTTACCTCCACCCGATAATCCAAATTTCTTTGCATCCAATCTGCAGAAGAAATAAAATATTTTTGATCTCCTCCATTTTCAAAAACCATAATTCGAGAGTGCTCCAAGAATCTATCTAAGATAGAAATTGCTTGTATATTTTCACTCAATCCTTTTACTCCAGGTATTAAGGAACATATTCCTCTAATTATCAATCGAATATTTACACCGTAGCTGCTTGCCTCGTATAATTTGTCAATTAATTTTATATCACAAAGGCTATTTAATTTTAAAATAATGCCCGATGGATTTCCCTTTTTTGCATGTTCAATTTCATTATCAATAAGCTTGATAAAGGATTTTCGAGTATGATGTGGGGAAACTAAAAGATGTTGATATTTCTGAATTTTATAATTTTTTTGCAGAAAATCAAAAATTAAATCCACCTCCTTTGTAACTTCTTTATTGGAAGTAAGCATGTGATAATCTGTATAATATTTGGAAGTGGATTCATTGTAATTTCCTGTTCCTATGGAAGCAAACCGCTCTGTTTTATCCCCATTTAAACGGGTTATTAAAAACATTTTACTATGCACCTTTAATCCAGGAACACCAAAAATTACTTGCACTCCTTCTGCCTGTAATTCTTCAGTCCATCGAATATTGGCAGCTTCATCAAATCTTGCTCTAAGCTCTATTACTACTGTAACCTGTTTTCCATTTTTCGCAGCATTTGTAAGGGCCGATATAATCCTACTTTTTGGCGCAACTCTATAGAGGGTTATTTGGATACTTGTTACCTGCGGGTCAATAGCCGCTTCCCTTAAGGTTCTTATCAGGTAGGAAAAACTATGGTAGGGTAAAAACAACAAAACATCCTTTTCGCGAAGTACATTGAGAATACTTCGATCCATATCCAAATCAGGATGGTTCAATTGCTCTAAAGGCTTAAATTCCAAGTTCTTATTTCCAAGATTTGGGAATTTGATATAGTCCTTTTTATTGTGGTAGCGTCCTCCCGACGTTAAGGAATCTAGGTTGTCTAAATTGATTCTGTTCTTTAAAAACTCCAATAAATCGTCACTTATTTCTTCATCATGAACAAATCTTACTGGGTCGCCCGTTCTTCTCCCTTTTACCGATTTGCTCATTTTTTCTAAAAAACCTTTGGAAACATCTTCATCCAAATCCAATTCAGCATCTCGGGTAATTTTAACAATATGGGCTTCAATTTTTTCAAACTGAAAAACAAAGAATATATAGGCCAAGTTATAACGGATCAAATCCTCCAAATACATAATATATTGATTGCCGTATTTCGGAAGTTCTACAAACCTACCCACCAAATCAGAAGGGATTTCAATAAGAGCATATTGCGGTTTTTCACCCTGACTATCCCTAACCAATTTAATGGCCAGATAGATAGATTTATCCTTCATCTCTGGCAATTCAAAATTATCATCCAAAATAATAGTGAATACAGATGGGCTTACCTTTTCTATAAAATAATTTCGTACAAAAGCTTTTTGACCAGAAGTTAATTCTGTTTCGTCTACAAAGGAAATTCCTTCATTTTCCAAATTATTAATCAATTCATCACTAATATCCTCTGCCCTGCTTTGCATTTCGCCACTTAGTTCAGAAATTTTAGAGAGTAATTCTCTTGCTGTTAATCCACCCAATCTGCGTTTTGGAGAGTTGCTAATTTGACTTAAGCGTTTGATACTGGCATAACGGACGCGGAAAAATTCATCCATATTACTGGAAAAAATCCCAAGAAACCTCAGTCTTTCAACAATGGGGTTATTTTCATCACAAGCTTCTTGTAAAACCCTTTCGTTGAAGGAAAGCCAGCTAATATCCCGAGCAATAACATTTGTACTATTCTTTAATTTCACTCGGATTTTCTTCTTTTAGGGTAATCAAAAAACAGTAATTCTGCCTTATTATCAACATCGGCCCATTTTTCAAGGTCGAACTTTAGGCAAGCTACTCCTGTTGTAGGAACATTATCAATTCTATGATCTATTCTTTTATTTACAAAATTGGTTATGGTTGGATTATGTCCAAATAACATTACGGAATCATACTTATTATCAAGGGATCGTACAAGGTCCAAAATATCCTTTGTGCTGGCCTCGTATATCTTTTCTTCAATACGGATATTTCTGTAGGCGTGGTGTAGGTTTTTGGCGAAAATTAATGCCGTGTGTAGGGCTCTTGTTGCTGGACTAGAAATAATCAAATGAGGTTGATCACCTTCCTTCAATAACCATCGAGATGTATTGTGTGCATCTCTTATTCCCCTTCCTTTAAGGGGCCTATCCATATCATGTGCTGTTTCTTCTCTCCAGGAGGATTTTGCATGCCTAACCAAATAAAGCTTTTTCATAAATTGGATTTAAGAGCCAAATATTTTGGAAAAATACTAAAAGGAAAGGCCAACTAAAACCCTGACGAATAAATTAATCTAAACTTAATAAAGAATTTACCTTGTTTAGTCCCTCCTATTCAGGCTAAAGCTTTTTAGCTTCTTCCCAAATTTCTTCCATTTGAGCAAGGTTCATATCGGAAATTGAGGTACCATTTCGAACGGCAGTTTCTTCAATATGGGTAAATCTTTTAATAAACTTTTTATTGGTTCTTTCCAAAGCAGATTCTGGATCTATTTTTAAAAACCGAGCTAGGTTGATCATTGAGAATAATAAATCACCAAATTCTGCCTCTGTTTTTTGAATATCGTTTTTGGCTACCTCTACTTTTAGCTCTTCAAGCTCCTCATTTACCTTTTCCCAAACCTGTTCAGTTTTTTCCCAATCAAAACCAATACCCCTTGCTTTTTCTTGAATACGAGTGGCTTTTACCATGGAAGGTAATGATTTGGGTACTCCTGAAAGAACGGATTTTTTTCCTTCCTTTAATTTCAGCTTTTCCCAATTTTCTTTTACTTCCTCCTCTCCGCTCACTTTTACATCGCCGTAAATATGAGGATGACGAGAAATGAGTTTTTCACAAATTCCATTTAAAACATCAGCAATGTCAAATGCCCCTTTTTCCGACCCTATTTTGGAATAAAAAACCATGTGCAACATAATATCGCCCAATTCCTTTTTTACCTCCTCAAGATCTCCATCCAAAATGGCATCCCCTAATTCGTAGGTTTCCTCAATAGTTAATGGTCTTAGGGTTTCCATAGTCTGCTTTTGATCCCATGGACATTTTTCCCTTAAATCCTCCATTATGGTTAATAAGCGAGAAAAGGAATCGAGCTTTTGTTGCAAAGAATTCATTGTTTACCCTTCAGTAGATTCTTCTTTTTCTGACGAATCTGAATTTGGCTCCTCAGTACTTTCTTCAATTGCATCTTCTGCAGCCTCTTCCAATTTTTGGTCAACAAGTCCTTCGGCTTGAAGTATATTATACCATTGGAATAATTTTTTTAGATCTGAATTATAAACTCTTTCCTTATCGTAATCTGGAAGAATTTCTTCTAAATAAGCTCCCAATTCAGCAGGCTTTGATTTGTGATCCACACAAGGGCCATCATTCTCTTTTACTGCAATTTTATGGTAAACCTCAGTTAATGGAACTTCCTCTTCGTAGGTGTAAATGGCAATATCCTTAAGTGCACTAACATTACTGGTTTGAGAAACTGGAAATCTCTTTTTATCACTAAGTGATTCTACAATAATTCCACCTCTACTTTGTGCAACCATTTTGTGTAAACCTGGTTTTCCTCCAATAGATAATATTCCTTCTAAATTCATTTTTTATTTTTTTGTAGTTGTATTGTCTGCTTTAAATTTCCAAACTTTAATTTTATCCAAAATATCTTTATCAGATTCTCTCAGTGCTACCAAATCCCTTGCTTGTTGAGCAAGTTTGTGGTTTGGAAATTTTTCTAAAAAAAAGTTGTAGGCCTTAATCGCTCTTTTACTGTCGTCGTATTTCTCATCAAATACAAAACCTACCATAAAAATGGAACGAGCAGCCAAATTATGTTCTGGGTATTCAACAAAAACCCGATTGTAAATGTTTACAGATTTCAATCGCAATTCTGGAATTTCCTTCATAATATCGGCACTTCTGCTCAAATAAACAGGGGCCATGGTATCTGTAGGGTTTGCTTTTACAAATTTTAAATAGGCTTTTGTTACTTTTTTTGCCAAGGCAGTATCAATACTCACATCATCTTGAAGTTGACTTTCCATCGTCTGAATTTCCTTTTGTAAAGGATCCTTTTTCGGTTGACAACCAGCAGTTAACAAACTTAGAACTAGTGATAATTGTAGAATTATTTTCATATTATTTTTTTGGGAATCGCATTTTATAACCAACATTAATTTTTCCTTTTGAAATATTGCTGAGTCTTCCTTTAAGCAAACGTTTCTTTAAAGGAGACAAATAATCTGTAAAAAGGATGCCTTCTATATGGTCATACTCATGTTGAATTACACGTGCCTTTAAACCATCATACACTTCTACATGCTCCTTAAAATCTCTGTCAAAATATTTAATTTTCACTTGTTCCGGTCTTATAACATCCTCGCGAACATCAGGAATACTTAAACATCCTTCATTGAAAGTCCAGTCTTCACCATCTTCCTCCAAAATTTCAGGGTTGATAAATACTTTCACAAAATCCTTCAAGCCTTCATCGTCCTCTTCATCTTCATCAACAAATCCAGAAGTATCTACAAGAAATAGGCGTATCGCTTTGCCAATTTGGGGTGCCGCTAATCCTACTCCACTCGACTTATACATTGTTTCAAACATATTATCGATAAGCTCCTGAATTTTTGGGTATTCGGGGCTTATTTCCTCTCCCATTTTTCTAAGAACAGGATCACCGTATGCTACAATTGGTAATATCATAGAAGTAATTTGCGGCAAAAGTAAGAAATGATGCGGGTATTAATAGCCTGAACCTCTAGATAAGTAAGCTTCCAAAATAACAGCTGCCGAGATTTTGTCAATTTCTCCCTTTTGTCTTCTTTGGTTTTTTTTCATCCCCCCTTTAATCATCACCTCCTTGGCTATTTTGGAGCTAAATCTTTCGTCTTGTAAATCTACCTTTAAGTCAGGGAAATTTTTCTTTATTAATTCATTGTATTCACGAACTCTTTCTGAATTATCTGAATCTTCACCATCCAAACCAATTGGATCGCCCAAAATAATAGCTTCAAACTTTTCCTCTTGGAACATCTTTTTTAGCTTTTCTAAAATCTTTTCTGTGGGAATTGTTTCTAGTGGAGAAGCCACAATTTGAAGGAAATCAGTCTCCGCAATTCCTGTTCTTTTTCCTCCTATGTCTAAAGCTATGATCTTTGCCAATGGGTTTCTTACTTTTGCCCGCAAATTAGACTTTTTATCATCAATCTAAAATATTAGCTATTATGAATTCCATCCAAGAAATTATTGAAAACGCCTGGGAAGACAGAACCAGATTGAATGACCCAAAAGTGGTTGAAATTATTGAGCAAATTATTGAGGATATTGATAAAGGGAGATTAAGATGTGCCGAGCCAACCGAAAAGGGTTGGAAGGTAAATGAGTGGGTTAAAAAAGCCGTAATTCTTTATTTCCCTACTCGTAAAATGGAAACTATAGAAGCTGGACCATTAGAGTTTCATGATAAAATTCCATTAAAAAGTAATTATGCCGAATTGGGAATAAGAGTGGTTCCCCATGCCGTTGCTCGACATGGAGCTTATATTTCCCCAGGCGTAATCCTTATGCCATCTTATGTAAATATAGGAGCTTTTGTTGACGAAGGAACCATGGTAGATACATGGGCTACGGTAGGCAGTTGTGCCCAAATTGGTAAAAATGTTCACCTAAGTGGTGGTGTAGGAATTGGTGGCGTTTTGGAGCCAGTACAAGCCGCGCCAGTAATTATTGAAGATAATTGTTTTATTGGTTCTAGATGTATTGTTGTGGAAGGAATACGTGTGGAAACTGAAGCTGTTTTAGGAGCAAATGTTGTTTTAACTGCATCGACAAAAATTATTGACGTTACTGGAGATGAGCCGAAAGAAATAAAAGGATATATTCCTTCAAGATCGGTTGTTATTCCTGGTAGCTACACTAAAAAATTCCCGGCTGGTGATTATAATGTTCCCTGCGCTTTGATCATTGGAAAAAGAAAAGAAAGTACCAATAAAAAAACTTCCTTAAACGATGCTTTAAGGGAATACAATGTTTCTGCCTAAAACTTGAATTCAAAAAACAAATACACTTATTTAGTACGCATCCAATATTTGGGATTTCGTTTTCACGGATGGGCAAAACAGCCTAATTTAAAAACGGTCCACCAAATGTTGGACAAGACTTTTGAATTCATTTTAGGAGCCAATAATTATAAATCTTTAGGCAGCAGCAGGACCGATGCAATGGTTTCAGCTAATGAAAGTTTGGTTCAATTAATAAGTACCAAAGAGCTGGGCCAAGATTTTTTGGAGCTTTTAAACCGAAACCTCCCCTCAGACATTCGTGCTTTGGAAATTCGAGACTTTCCTGAGAACTTTAATATTATCCAGTCGCCAAAGTCAAAAGAATACCTCTATTTATTTTCTTTTGGCGAAAAACCCCACCCTTTTAGCTCTTCTTTTTTATTGAACATCCCAGATCAATTGGATATTGAAATGATGAAAAAGGGGGCGAAAATTTTTGAAGGTGAACATAATTTTCTGTCCTATTGTGCTAAACCTTCAAAAGGAATTCAGCCCATTAGACGAATTGATCATTGCGAAATTATTCCCAATACTTTTTTTCAAGGTTCATTTTTCCCGGAAGAAAGTTATGCCCTTAAAATTGTTTCCAAAGGTTTTATGCGAAATCAAGTCCGATTGATGATGGGACAACTTTTCAAACTCGGCTTAGCGGAAATTTCCCTTTCAGATCTTGAAGAAAGTCTGAATAATCCAAAAGCTGGAAGCCTTAAATCCATTGCCCCACCTTCTGCTTTGATTTTGAATAAAATCAATTTTGATTTTTAATTGCTGAAAACCAAATCATTGTTTCTTATTATTGCTGTGAAAAGTTGAAGAAATAATCCTTATCGAGTAAAATCTCTTTTTCTCCTTGGCTTATTCTGATTTTAAAACTAAAAGCATGAAGAAGTTTTACAGTTCCCTTTTTTGTCTCCTAATCGCTACCCTCACCTATGCACAGCAGACAGAAACATCCTTTAAAAAAATGATGTTGGACCCTCAATATAATTTTTACGAGGTTGTAAATGCTGCCGAAAAATACTTTGAAAATCATGAAAAAGGAAAAGGTTCTGGTTGGAAACCATATCAACGCTGGAAAGCAGAAAATGAAGGCAAGTATTATCCTTCAGGTGATCGTAGCAAAGTAGATCCGCTTTTTGTAGAAAATGCCTATTTAAAATTTAAGGCTGGCCAGAATTCAACAAATTTTAAAACTCAATCTGTAAGCCAATGGAGAGATCTTGGACCATTTAATGCCAATAATATCACCTCGCACTATTCACCTGGAATAGGAAGGGTGGAGACTTTTTGGGTAAACCCGAACAACACTTCGCAAATCTATTTGGGATCACGGAGTGGTGGTTTTTGGAAAACAAATGATGAAGGTGCCAACTGGATTAATACCACAGACCACTTAATTGCTTCCGGTGTAAATACAATTGCCGTTTCTCCAACAAATGCCGATACAGTTTTAATAAATGTCCGCAACGGTGGAAATAGCACCAGTCATGGAATTTACCGATCTTCAGATGGTGGAAATACCTGGGCTCCTTCGGTTTTTGTACCTAGCGCTATTGGTTGGGGTGGATTAGGGACCAGTGATCAGATTTACAAAATTGTTTACCATCCAAGAATTCCCAATCTAGTGTTTGTAGGAACCAATAAGGGTTTTTATAAATCTGTAGACAATCTTCAAACTTGGTCAAAACCTATGGCTACAGGAAGGATTTACGATATTGAATTTCATCCCACAAATGACAGTATTGTATATATCTACGACTCCAATTCTGGAAATGGCAACCTCATCCGTTTTTCAAGTGATTTTGGCGACAATTTCGTCAATAGACCCACTCTTTCCGGAAACGGTTCTGCTCAATTGTTTTTAGCTGTAAGTCCGGTTTGTCCGGATTGCATTTATGCAGCTTCTAGAGATGGGTTGTGGAAATCATTGGACAAAGGACTTAGTTTTAAAAACATGGGAAATCCGAACCAAAGTTGCAGAGGTTTTGCAGTTTCTGATTTGGATAGTTCCAAAATGCTCTATGGTTATTTGGATCTTTTAGCCAGTACGGATGGCGGTCAAAATTTCAATCAAGTTTCTTGGTGGTCAAACGGCAATCCTGGCTCTACCTATGTTCACGCAGATTTAAGGGCTGCGGAATCCATTAATGGAGTTTATTATGTTGGAACAGATGGTTATTTAGCTAAAAGCTCCGATAACGGTTTGAATTGGACTCGATTAAATGATGGCACAGGGATTCGGGAATTTTATGCTGTGGGCTTAAGCCAAAGTCAATCTTCCACCCAAATGGCGGGTTCTCAAGATAATGGCACTTCCATTTTAGATGAAACAGGTTGGATTGAATGGAACGGTGGTGACGGTATGGAGGCCGTTGTTCATCCTCTAAACGACAATTGGATGATTGGAAGTTGGCAGTACGGAAGCAGAAATAGAACTCAGGATGCGGGGCAATCCAGGCAAGGCTTATCTGGTACTGGGAATGCAGAATGGCAAGCGCCACTTTTGTTAAATCCAAACGATCACATGACAGTTTACCATTTCGATGCTCAAATCCATATCTCTACTGAATTTGGAGATTTTTTCCAGCCCTATGGAAGTCCATTTATTGGTGATATCCGAGTGGCGGCTATTGCCGAGAATAATTCAGATTTAATTATTGTTTCTAGAAATTCTGCAATTAAACTTTCCGATGATGGCGGATTGAATTGGATAAATATTAGAGGAACTTTACCAAACCAATCCATTAGCGATGTGGCTTTTGATCCAAAAAAAGACAGCACTATTGTTGTGACTTATAATCGCTACCAAAATGACGGGAAAAAGGTTTTTATTTCAAATGATTTAGGAGATAATTGGACAAATATTACCGGCAACTTAGGAGATATGCCAATCAGAACTGTGGTAATTGATCACAGTGATTCCTCCTATATTTATTTAGGTGGTGAAATAGGGGTGTATTATAAATCTATGTCTGGAACAACATGGAATTTATTAGGTCAGGATTTGCCAAATGTTACGGTGAAAGATTTAGAAATTCAATATGGATCCAATACTTTAAGAGCTGCTACCTGGGGTCGTGGACTTTGGGAAACCAGTTTAAAAAACAGGTCAGATTACCCCTGCATTCGCAGCACGATCATCAATAATTTACCGGATATCGATTACCCAAAAGAGAATGTTCCTCAAAAGGTTAAATCTGTGATTTCCTATAATGGAAACCTTAGTGATGTTCATGTATTATGGTCGGTTGGAAAACCTCTTTTAGACCAGAGCATAAACATGCTGAACCTATCGGATAGCACCTGGGAATCGGAAAAGCCCATCCCTAATTTCCCTTTCGATTCGATAATTTATTTTAAAGTAGTAGCTGAAGGAAACAATGGCGATATCTCTGAAACCTACAGATTCATGTACCGTATAAAATACAATCCAAATGCGTCCCTAGTATCCAGTTCGTTTCACAGTAAAATAAGCATCTCCCCCAATCCAAGTGATGGAGAATTTTTATTTCAAGCCTTGAAATAAATCCATAATATCTCCATA
>CAKZNE010000045.1 GCA_937129395.1 uncultured Cryomorphaceae bacterium
CTGGTGATTAGAACAGCCCATCCATCACCTCTGTCTGCCTATCGTGGTTTTTTTGGCAGCAAACCTTTTTCAAAAACCAATGTCTATTTAAAATCTAAAGGCAAGGAGCCCGTTAAGTGGGAGTTGGAATGAAATATTACCTCTTTATAGCATTACTTTTTTCTGGCTTTATAAAAGCACAGGACTATTCTTTGAATATCCTAATTGAGGACTCTCCAGGGATTGAAACCATTAAAGATTTAAATTCTTTCAATGGCGAAAAGTCTGATAGTCTTGAAATTATTAAGGCCATTTTTAAAATAAAAACCTACCTCTATGAAAATGGATATTTACTATCTGAGGCAAGTTTAAGCTGGAGCAATAAAAAAGCGCTATTAAATATAAAAACAGGAAATACCTTTTCTTGGCTAGAGCCTGAAATTTCTCTGCCCGAAAATTTTCCATTGGTTTTAATCCAACAAAACAACCTCTTCAAAAAAACATTAAACCAGGCTAACATCAGCCTATTTTGTGAAAACTACCTTTCTCAATTGGAAGACAATGGATATCCATTTGCTCAAATAAAATTTTCAGATTATAAAATAAATGGGGATAGCATTAAAGGTAAAATTGAAATTAATCCTGGTCCATTCACCCAAATTGACAGCATCGTAATAAAGGGATTTGATAGTTTTTCAGAAAACTTCATTAAATATAATTTCTTGTTCACAAAAGGAATGACTTACAGTGAATCCTATTTAAAGAAATTAGAAGAATATGCTGCTCAAATTGAATTTTTAGACTTTGAAAGAAGTCCAGCCGTGGCATTTTCCAAGGACAAAACGGTATTATACCTTTACTTAAAAGAGGTGAAAAGCAACCAAATTGATGGTGTAATTGGTTTAAATACTGAGGACAATGGAGATATAACTTTTAATGGGGATTTTCAATTGAGATTATTAAACATTCTTAAAAGAGGTGAAGAAATTCAGGTGCGATGGAGAAGACCAAATGATGAAATCTCAGATCTTAATATGCTTTTTAATTTGCCCTATATTTTTGGAACTCGTTTTGGAATTGAGGGAGATTTACAAATTTTTAGGCAGGACAGTAGTTTTGTAAACAGCACCACAAATGGAACTTTAAAGTATTTAATCGAAAGTGGCAGTTTTCTAAACCTTGGAATTGGCTATAACGCTTCCAATATCCTTTTATCCCAAGCCGAGTTGTCTTTAAATTCATTTCAAACGATTTCTTATTCTTTAGGTTACGAACGAAAATCGACCAACTTTTATATTAGTCCAACCAAAGGAAACGAACTAAACTCCAAAATTTTCACCTCAACGAGAACAACCAGTGAAAGTAATTTAAAGCAATATGGATGGAGTTTAATTTCCGCCCAATATTTCACCTTATTCCATAATCACGTTTTAAAAGCGCAGGTAAATTCAAAAGCCCTTATTGGTGAAAGTCTTTTTAAAAATGAGATCTACAGAATTGGTGGATTAAAATCCCTTCGAGGATTTAATGAACAAAGTATTTATGCCAGCGCTTTTGGAATTGGCACACTAGAATATAGATATATGATTGGCCGGAATAATTATTTAGCTGCCTTTGGTGATTTAGCTTATGTAGAAAATCAGCCATCCAATTCCGAAAATATTTTCCTTGGCTTGGGTGCAGGCTTAAATTTTGAAACTAATGGCGGAATTTTCTCCTTGTTTTTAGCATTTGGCAAAGACAATGAAAACCCTTTTGACTTTAGAACATCGAAAATTCATTTTGGTTATATTAATCGTTTTTGAGTTTGTAGCCAAAATAAAATTATGATCTTTATCGCTTAAAGAATGTATTCTGAGTTTTCGAAGAATATTATACTATGACAAAGTTTAAATTTAAAATTATCGAAGGCAAAAGCCTTCTCACTTTAATCCTGATATTGCCCTTGATGCTCGTCAATTCCTGCACCAGCAAAAGAGGGTATCAGGCCCATAATATCAATTACGTATACGATACTAAAGATTTAGCATTAAGACCTAATTTTAAAGTATTTCATGTTAATGACACTCTTACCAAAGTTTACTATCGAGTAAATAGTAATAATTTACTCTATATGAGAGAAAGTGAAGGTCAGCCTTATAAAGCGAGCTTTAGTCTTCATTACAGTTTGGTTTCGAGTTTTGAAATTATAAATATTTTAGATAGCGGAAAATTCACCTTTTCGGACCGGGAAGACGCTCCTCCGAAAAAAGCAATTATAGGATCTTTTGATGTAAAAACATCTGCAGAAACCCCTCCAGATTGTGTACTTAGAATATTAATGACGGATAAAAACCGCCAAGTAAACTTTGAGAATTTTCTTAGAATCGAAAAAAGCGAAAGAATCAATTCACAGAAGTTTTTAATGCGTGATACGCTAGGAAACATCCTGTTCAAAAACCATATTCCTACAAATATTCCCTTTAAAATAGATCGAGGATCTATAAGAGCTTCAGAGTATTTTGTGAGTTTCTATAAAAGAAATTTCCCTTTGGCCCTTCCTCCGTATTCAAGTTCTTCTCCAGAATCTTTTGAACTTGATCCTGATACTACATTTAAGATGGATGCCAATTCAAATATCAGTTTTAAAGAAAATGGTTTTTATCATTTTCGTGTGGATACAAATTCTTGGGATGGATTTACAGTTTATTCCTTCTACAATGAATTCCCATTTATTGCGAAAAAAAGCCAATTAGGTCATCCTATAAGTTATCTAACCATTAAAAGGGAGTTTGAAAAAATTGTTAGCACTGGTGAAAAATCAAATACTTTAAAGAAAACAGTTGATGAATTTTGGTTGGAAAGATCTGGAAGTATGGAGCGCTCTAAAATTTTGATAAACGCCTACTATTCCAGAGTTCAAGAAGCCAATATTTATTTTAGTTCCTACTTAGAGGGTTGGAAAACGGACAGGGGAATTATCTATGTCATTTATGGTCCACCAGATAAAGTTTACAGATCAACGGGAGGAGAGTCCTGGATTTATGGAGAAGAAACTTCCTCCCTATCTTATTATTTTAGTTTCTTAAAAGTAACAAACCCTTTTAGTGATAATGACTATTCATTAAACAGAAATAGTACATACAGATATGGTTGGGGCCAAGCCATAGAATCGTGGAGAAATGGTCGAGTATATAATTCTAAGGATATAAAACGTGAACAGGACGAGTCCGACAACAACAGCTTTAGGCAAAGACCTCCTTATAGGTACTAGACCTTTAATTGAGGCAATTGAAGCAGGTAAACAAATAGACAAAGTTCTTATTCAAAAAGGACTAAAAAGTGTAACCTTTAAAGAGTTGTTTCCTTTATTGAAGGAACACAATATCCAACAACAGAATGTGCCGATTGAAAAGTTAAATCGGATTACAAAAAAGAACCACCAAGGCGTTATTGCCTTTTTAAGTCCCGTGGATTTTGTTCCAATTGAAGAAGTGGTTGCACGAACCTACGAATCTGGAATTGATCCATTACTTCTTATTTTAGATCGAGTAACAGATGTTCGGAATTTTGGTGCTATATCTAGAACTGCAGAATGCACTGGAGCTCAAGGGATAGTTGTTCCTACAAGAGGAAGCGCACCTATAAATTACGATGCATTGAAAACCTCCGCTGGAGCACTAAATCACATCGCTGTTTCTAAAGAAGAAAATTTAAAAGATACCATCGCATTCCTAAAAAACAGTGGTTTAACAATTGTGGCCTGCTCGGAAAAAGGAAGTGAAACGGCTTACGAAACGGATTTAACAGGCCCAATTGCCATAATAATGGGATCCGAAGAAAATGGAGTTTCTCCAGAGTATTTAAAATTATGTGACAAGGTTGTAAAACTTCCAATGTCTGGTAAAATTGGATCCTTAAATGTTTCTGTCGCAGCAGGAGCATTGTTATTTGAAATAGTAAGACAAAATCATTACAGCAATTAAATATGAAACTACTCCTACCCCTCCTTTTTATTTTTTCAATACCTGCTTTTGGACAGTTTAGGTGTCAGGATCAAAAGTCTCACAATATTCTTCAGGCTGCCAAAGCAGGGCTTACTTCGATTAATAACAATGCAAAAAGTGATACCATAGATATCCTTCATTATCATCTTGATCTAAATCTATTTTCAATCTCCTCCAGCAACCTAAAAGGGGTTTGTAGCATAGATTTGAGCCCCAAGATGACCAATGTAAATTCCCTTGAATTGGATCTTTTAAAACTTCAAGTGGATTCTATAATTCTAAATGGTTCTTTGTTAAATTACCAACATAATGATACCATTCTCAGGGTTCAATTAGGAGCCAATTATTCGAGTAATGATACTTTAAAGCTAATGGTTTATTATGGCGGTACGCCTGCTGTAGATGGCAGTGGCTGGGGAGGATTTCATGTTCAGTCTGGTTATTATTTCAACCTTGGTGTAGGCTTCGCTGCGGATCCTCATACTTATGGCAGGTCTTGGTTTCCTTGTTTCGATAATTTTGTTGAACGAAGTACCTATTCCTTTAAGGTTTTAACCAAAAACCCTTTAAACTCTTATTGCAACGGACTCCGAACAAATTTATATACCCAAGGAACAGATAGTGTTTATTCTGAATGGTCATTAACAAATGAAATCCCTACTTATTTAGCCTCGGTAGCAGTTAGCAATTATAAAGAATTAAAAAGCTCAGTTAATGGAGTTCAAGCGAGCATTCCAGTTTGGCTAATGTGCAAAGTGGCAGATACTTCTAATGTAAAAACAGCTTTTCAAAATATTAATCCAATTGTTCACTCTTTTGAAGGAAGTTTTGGTCCCTATCAATGGGAGAAAATTGGCTATGCCATGACCACCCTCGGAGCCATGGAACATGCTACGAGCATCCATTATCCAATAAGCCTAATCAATGGTACCCTAGGTGGTGAAGATATTATCGCCCACGAATTGGCTCATCACTGGTTTGGGGATTTGATTACTTGCGAAACTGCAGATGATATGTGGATAAATGAAGGGATGGCGGAATATCTGAGCCATTTATATTCGGAGCAGGTTTATTCGCGAGAAAAATATATTGAAAATGTAAGGGCTAATGCCAATTTGGTTTTAAAAACAGCTCATGTTGATGATCAAGGGTATAGGTCCATTTACGGACTGCCACATGAATATGTTTATGGCACTCATGTTTACCAAAAAGGGGCCATGGTTGGCCATAATTTAAGAGCCTATTTAGGTGATGATCTATTTTTTAATGGACTTACGAGCCTATTGCAAAACAATGCTTTTAAAAATATCAATACGGCGGAATTTGAAAGTCAGCTTAGTGCACTCACCTCCTACCCCTTAAATGATTTTTTCAATGATTGGGTTCTAAATCCTGGTTTCCCTTCTTTTTCAATTGATTCATTGCATTATAATTTTGGATCCCAAGAGTTATTTATAAAAGTTGTTCAAAATGTTAGGGCAGCTCCTTCCCTTTTCAAAAACGTGCCGGTTGAAATAAGCCTTTTTAATGAAGACGGCGATACTACAAATGTTCAAATAATGGTAAATGGGAAATATGGTTCAGTAAATATTTCAAATTTTCCCTATCATCCAGAATTTGCTTTGGCATCATACAGCGGAAAATTACTTTCTGGGGATACGTATGATGAACATGAAATTTCCCAAGTGAAGTTTTATCAAGGACCCTATAGTCAACTGAGGTTAAATGCTAAAAATGTATCGGATACGAGCAGGGCCTTCGTAGTTCACCATTGGGCTGGGCCAAATAATAATCGCATGGCTCTAAACAAAGATTATAGGCTCTCTAATTCCAGATTCTGGACCATCAGGGGATTGGATCTTGAGAATTCTGATATTTCTGCTCGATTGAATTATAATGGAGGAACTAACGGTTTAGATGGTGATCTTACCTCAACAACAGAGGACAGTTTAATGGTTCTATACCGTAAATATCCTTGGGAACGATGGGAGTTGTTTCCAAATCAAACAAAAACAGATTTGGGTAGTTCCACAAATGGTATTGGATATTTTGATTTGGATCATTTACAAGAAGGCGATTATGTTTTAGCAAACACAGCAGAACGGGTTGGTTTAATTGAACTTACCAGAGATACAAACCAGGTAGAAATTTACCCTAATCCTGTAAAAAATATTTTGCAAATACGAATTTTAGACTCTGATA
>CAKZNE010000046.1 GCA_937129395.1 uncultured Cryomorphaceae bacterium
CTTTTCATCGCTAATAAAAATGCTCGAATTGTTTTTAAAAGTGACAGCTTCCTTTTGAGTAAAAGTATCGAAATAGAGGACATTATGTTTACCCGAAAAGAATTTTGTTCCTTCAAAATAGTAAAACATCCACATTTTATTATAACCTAAAAGAATAAGGGTTCTGGGGTTTTCTCTAAAAGTACTCGCGGTAATCCAATCTACCTCCATTGGTCCATTTCCCGTATAAAAGCTATCCACTTTTTCGGCAATATAATAACCTGGAGTATCTGGGATTCTATAGCAAAAGGTGTATCCTGTAAAAGGTTTGGTCCTGTTTTTTGAAAATAAATAAATGGAATCTCCAAGGTGAATCATCGCCTCCGTATCAAAGTTCCTATTCCTTTTTTTAGGGGGAAATCGAACTTGATCTTCATATTGAAACTCAATTACTTCCAACACATAATCATCCTCTCCTTTAAAAACCTTTTGGGAAGGCAACTTATAAATTTTTAGATCTTCTGTAGCATTCCTATTATTCCCGAAATCCCCAACACATAGACTTCCTTCCTTATCCCTACAGATATCCTCCCAATCCCTGTTTTCTGCACCAGGAATGCAATATTCCTGGATAATATTGCCAATGGTATCGGTGCAAATCAAGGACGGTCGGTTGCCACCATCATTTATATGAACAATATTATTAGGCGGAAAATAGACCATCCCGCTACATTCTTCCAACCCTTCAGGTAAAAACGCAAGTGGTTTCCAATCAGCAGATTGGGAGCATCCTGCATAGCAAGAAAAACAAAAATATAGTTGTAAAATTAATTTCTCAATCATGCTTGCAATTTAAGAGTAAACATCCATCACCATAACTTAAAAAACGAAATTCATTCTTTTGGGCAAAGTCATACATGGCTTTCCATTTTTCTCCAATTATAGCTGCTACCAATAGTAGTAAAGTGCTTTTGGGTTGGTGAAAATTAGTAATTAAACCATTGGCAATTTTAAATTTATAACCTGGAGCAATAATTATCGCGGTTCTTGCCAGTAAATTCAGCCGATTATGCTTTTCCATAAACCCAATTAAAGCCGTTAAAGATTCTAATGGGCTTATTGTGTTTTCGCTTTCATAGGCAATCCATTGTGGTACAAAAGCGATTTTGTCCTTTTCCAAACTTCCCCTTTGAGCCATTAATCCAAGCCAATAAATACTTTCCAATGCCCTCATCGAAGTAGTACCAACACTTATGATATTTTTATTCAGATTTTTAACCAATGAAAAAAGCAGTTCCTTGGAAATCCAAAACTCTTCTGCATGCATTTTATGGGAAGACATTTCCTCGGATTCCACCGGTTTAAATGTCCCCGCACCCACATGTAGTGTTAGTTTTTCTATTTGGCAATTCCTTGATTTTAAACGATTAATTAAAGGATCGGTAAAGTGTAAACTTGCTGTTGGAGCTGCAACAGATCCATCATTTTTTGCAAATACCGTTTGGTACCTTTTACTATCGTCAGCTTCTGCCTTTCTATTCAAATAGGGTGGAAGAGGAATTTTCCCCAATTCCTCTAAAACCTCTGAAAAACATAAATCACCTTCCCAATAAAATTGAACTCGAAAAGTGCCACCAATATTTTCTAGCTTTTCTGCTTTCAATATTAATCCCGAATTTGTTTTCAATTCTAAAAACTGGGATTTCCATTTTCGAGCACCACCAACCAAACAATTATAAATTAAGTAGTTTTTTGAAGCCATTGCTTGTTGAATATCCATCTGATCGGCTGGTTCCAGGCAAAATATTTCAATATTGGTATTTTCATTTTTAGGGAAAATTAAACGAGCCTGTACCACCTTAGTTTCATTAAACAACAAAAGGGAGTTTTCAGGAATGTGTTCATCCAAAAATTTATATTGGGAAACAGAGAAATTTTCCGAACCCGCAATTAATAATTTTGAGTCTTCCCGATTTTTTAAAGGGTACTTCGCGATAAATTCATCTGGAAGAGAATAGTTATACTCTTCAATTTTGATTTTCTTTACATCCTCAGTCAAGGCAAATCCATTTAGGCTGCTAAAATATGAATAAGAAGTCTGTTGTAATAAGTGTAAGCAATGATTTAGTGACCGATCAAAGGGTGGCTCGATCCATTGAGGTATTACAGGATTTAAACTACGACATAACTTTAATAGGTAGGAAGCTACCAAATAGCATGGATTTGAATCGTCCTTTTAAAACTATTCGATTCAAATTGTGGTTTCACTCTGGTTTTTTGTTTTATGCTAATTATAATATCCGATTGTTTTTCTTTTTAATTTTTCGGAAATATGACCTGTATTTTAGTAATGACCTAGATACACTTTTGCCAAATTTGCTGATTTCTAAACTAAAATCTAAAAAACTTCTCTACGATTCCCATGAATATTTTTTAGGTGTTCCTGAAATCCAAACTCGCCCCTTGGTTAAAAAAGTCTGGACAATTATTGAAAGGTTTTGCCTTCCAAAAGCTGACGGTTTTATTACAGTGAATAAGAGCATTAAAGAATTGTATATTAAAGATTATGGCAAGGAAGCATGCGTAATTCGAAATATTGGCGATGCTCGTTTACCCTCAAAAATTAAAACCAGAAATGAATTAGGATTGCCTTCTGATAAATTTATCCTGATTAATCAAGGCGCTGGAATTAATGTAGATAGAGGAATGGAAGAAGCCCTTGATGCCCTAGATTTTCTTGATAATTGTTTGCTGCTTTTGGTGGGAAAAGGCGATGTTTTACCAAAACTAAAAGAGATTGTAAAACAAAAAAATATGGAAGAGAAGGTTTGTTTTATTCCACCAAAGCCTTATTTGGAAATGCTCCAATATACTTTGAATTCGGATTGTGGTTTGAGTTTAGACAAAAACACCAATGTCAATTACCAATTTAGCTTGCCCAATAAACTTTTTGATTATATAAAATCTGGAATCCCAGTTTTGTGCTCAGATATTATTGAGGTAAGAAACATTGTTGAAGGGTATAATATTGGGCAGGTGTCCCCGAATCATAAAGCTCAAAGTATTGCAAATGCAATTGACAAAATTAGGAGCAAAGGGAAAGATTTTTACCAGCCTAAATTAAAACAAGCCGCAATGGAGAATAATTGGGAACTTGAATCTATTGTTCTGAAAAACTACATTCAAGAAATTGAAAATAAATAATACAACTTATAAAGGTTGAACTTTTTTAATGACGGGTTTTTACCAATAAGATTTTTTGACAAGGATCTCTTTTGGGTTCGAAACAAAGTTTTGAAAACTCCCCCAAGTCCTAATGATTTCATTTTTAAATAGAGTTTTAATATAGAAGATTTCTCTTTGAATTGAGCTTCCAAACTATTGATAACCAATAGATTTTGCAAGCCCAATTCGGTTTTAATAAGGAATTCTTCATTTTTATCTAAAGTCCCATGTAAAACAGGGTTATCAAAATGATCAATCTTGTGATTTCCTTCTTCCAACCTAAAACCAAAGAGGGTGTCTTCATGTCCATATTGACTTAATTTCTCTTCAAAACCAATACTTTGAAAGAGTTTTTTATCAATTAAAAAATTGTTACTGTGAAAATTGGAATGAGGGTTTAAATTTCGAATAGAAGCTGGTTTGGACTCTTTTAAGCGCCCGTATTTCCAATGCAACTCAAAATTTTCAATTGGTTCTTTTGAATAGATTCTTCCACCAACCAACACTTCTGAAACTGGAAATTCAATATAATTTTTTAAAAAGTCTGGCTTAATAATTTCACTATCACCATCCAAAAAAATCAAATACTTACCAGTGGCCTTTTGAGCTAAAAAATTACGAATAGCCGAGCGTCCTATATTGTTTTTTAAAACCTCGAGCTTAACTTTTTTAAAGTCTAAAATTTCCTGATTTACATTTTCCCAGTTGTCTCCAGATCCATCGTCAATAATTAGTATTTCTTTTATAGGATCAAGGTTTTGAGCTTGTTTGCTTAGTTCCCTAGCCAATTCAATTGCAGTTTGTTTATAAATCGGAATGCAAACGGAATAGGTCATTGAATTTAAACTGATTTAAAAACTACAAAGTATTTTGGACAGTAGAGAATATTTGGCCGTTTTCACATTTTAATGTCTCATGTGGAAATTTAAGAATAAGCGAATAATCATGAGTGGCCATAAGAATCGCTCTACCATTTTTGGATATGTCTTGCATTAAAAGCATAATTTCTTCTGAAGTGCTTGGATCCAAATTTCCTGTTGGCTCATCCGCCAAAATAAGCTCTGGATCATTTAATAATGCCCTAGCAATCGCAATTCTTTGTTGCTCCCCACCAGAAAGTTGGTAGGGTAGTTTAGGACCACTATCCGCCATTCCTACCTTCTCAATTACTTCATTAATCTTATCAGACATCTTCTTTTTGTCCTTCCAACCAGTAGCTTTTAAAACAAAAAGTAAGTTGTCAAAAACATTCCTGTCGGTCAGTAACTGAAAATCCTGAAATACAATTCCCATTTTTCGGCGAAGTAGGGGGATATTCTTTTCTTTCAATTCTTCCAAAACAAAACCACAACCTTTTCCAAAAAGCTGATGAAACTTCGGTTCTAAACAGCGCTTGCTATTTGTTGCCTGTAGGTAACTTCGGCATGTTATAGGTACCTTACAGGTTACAAGAAGTAAGATATTTCTATTCCCTAGTAATTTTGGTAAAAACCTGTTTGCTGTTATGTTAAACATAGCGATTAGGTTTAAGCTAAAGCATCATTGAACCTGGACACATTGGCCCCCGTTTATTAAGGAAATAGATTAGATGAATGCACGAGCAGTAGCTTTAGCCATTGGTTGTCTAGCGGCAGTGTTTATGGCCTCTGCCAGCAGTACCGGAACCGGCGCATTATTAACTATTGATCGAATTTTTCATGA
>CAKZNE010000047.1 GCA_937129395.1 uncultured Cryomorphaceae bacterium
TAGGATGAATATTTACATCAATTTTTGAAGGATCAATTTCTAAAAATAAAAAATAGGAGGGATGACTATCCTCAGACATTAAACCTTCAAAAGCACTGCAAACAGCCTTGTGGAGGTAATTGTTCTTAATAAATCTATTATTGGTAAAAAAGAATTGTTCGCCTCTCGTTTTTCTTGAAAATTCAGGCTTTCCGATATAGCCACTTAATTTAAGAATAGGAGTTTCTTCATTAACCGGAACCAATTTTTCATTGAATTTTTTTCCGAAAACATTTACAATTCTTTGTCTTAATGGAGCGGAAGGAAGGTTAAATAGTTCATTTCCATTATGGTAAAAGGAAAAATGAACTTGATGATGAGGAATGGCTAATCTTTCAAATTCGTCAATAATATGCTTTAACTCAACATTATTGGATTTTAAAAAATTTCTTCGAGCTGGAATATTGTAAAATAGATTTTTCACCTCAATGGAAGTTCCTTGGGAAGTATTTCCAAACTCTTGTTTCTCCACTTTACTGCCAGCAATGCGAATGATGGTCCCAAGTTCTTCCTGTTCCTGTCTTGTTTTTAATTCTACTTGAGCAACAGCAGCAATGGAGGCCAAGGCTTCTCCACGAAAACCTTTGGTATGAATTTCAAAAATATCTTCAGCAGACTTTATTTTAGAAGTAGCATGTCGTTCAAAAGCCATTCTAGCGTCTGCTTCGGTCATGCCCTTTCCATTATCAATTACTTGAAGAAGGGTTTTCCCAGATTCTTTTACAATGAGTTTAATTTCTGTAGCACCTGCGTCTACACTGTTTTCCAGCAATTCTTTAATGGCAGAAGCTGGCCTTTGCACAACCTCCCCAGCAGCGATTTGATTGGCAACGCTATCGGGAAGAAGTTGAATAATGTTTGGCATTATTTCATTAAAATAAAATAGGTAATTCCAATTAAAACAGCAACAATAGCAAGTACTCTATAGTTAGAGTTTCCTACTGCTCCCCCTTTTTTACTGCCCCATTCGCTAGCCATTTTCTTCCTAAACGTGTCTTTGGTTCTAGCGGTATCTTTACCTTCAAAACGGCGAATTAACTCTTCTCTTCTTTCTTTTTCAGCATCGTAATGCATAGGCTGATAATCGAATCCTCGAGAACCTTGATTTTTGAATATTGTGGGGAGTTTTGGTGCTTCCATAGTTTGCAAATTTAATTTTTTCAGCCAATTATTGTTGTCCAACTAAAAGGCTTTTCTAAAATAATGAGAAAATAGTTAAAGAGAAATTTTAAGGCTTATTTTTTTTAATGATCAAGGATTATACCTAAATAGCTATCAACATTAAAGTATTGAATAGTTGTGAATGAAGGTCTAATTTTTGCTTCATAATCTCTTTACATTAGCTGAATACACCTCAATTTATATGAAATCATCCAAGATTTTAACTTTTCTTTTTTCAATTATAATATTTCAAGTTCAGGCGCAGGATAATTCTTTGAATTCTGTAATCTGGCAAGGGGATACAGCTTGGGCTTCCTCCAAGTTAAAATCCTTGACTTTGGACGAGAAATTAGGTCAGCTTTTTATGGTGGCAGCTTATTCCAACAAGGGAGCAAAACATAAAACTGAAATCCTAAATCTGGTTGAAAATTATAAAATTGGTGGATTGATATTTTTTCAGGGAGGACCGGTACGCCAAGCGAAACTTACTAACGACTATCAGAAGGCAGCAAAAATTCCATTAATGATCGCCATGGATGCGGAATGGGGCTTGGCCATGCGATTGGATAGCACTTATAAATTACCATGGCCTTTAACGGTTGGAGCAACAAAGGACTATGATTTGGCCTATAAAATGGGCGAAGAAATTGCGAATCATTGCAAGCGTTTGGGAGTAAATATCAATTTTGGTCCTGTGGTGGATATCAATACCAACCCCAACAATCCCATAATTAACGCAAGATCATTTGGGGAAGATGTTTTCAATGTAACCAAACTTTCTGATGCCTATATGTGCGGAATGCAGGACAAACACGTTTTGGCCTGTGCAAAACATTTTCCAGGACATGGGGATACGGATCAGGATTCTCATAAAACTTTACCCAGTGTAAACCAAAATATGTTGAGAATGGATAGCGTGGAGCTTTATCCTTATCGAAAATTAATTAGTCATGGATTAGCCTCAATTATGGCTGCCCACTTGAATGTTCCAGCAATGGATGCTACGGGTAAACCAAGTTCTCTTTCTAAAAAAATTATTGGGGATTATTTAAAAACTGAACTGAACTTTCAAGGCCTTGTTTTTACTGACGCCTTAAATATGGGTGGGGTGGCGAATAAATATCCTCCTGGTGAAGTAGACGTGGAAGCTTTAGTGGCAGGAAACGATATTTTACTTTTTTCTCAGGATGTACCCACGGCAATTTTAAAAATCAAAGAGGCTATTGCGAGTGGCAAAATCACGGAATTGGAAATTAATAAAAGAGTTTTTAAAATTCTTACAGCCAAAAGCTGGATGGGCTTGGAAGTGAAAAAGTATGTAGATCCTAAATTGATTTATGAAGATCTAAACCCCGTTTCGGCTGATGTTTTAACACGGAAAATTTACAGCAAGGCAATTACGGTTGTAAAAAACAGGGATCACCTTATTCCAATTCAAAAATTGGAGAATAAAAAGATCGCCTGCATCACTGGCGGTGTAAATGCTGGAAGTGAGTTTGTAAAAACCTTAAAATATTATGCCGAGGTAGATCACTATTCCTACGGCAAAATTCCAGATGCCCAATTATTAAGCAAATTGGCCGATTATGATTTGGTAATTATTGGAATATACACTTCAAACAAAAACCCTTGGAAAAGTTATAAGGCCTCTAATAGGATAAGAAGCTTTGTGAAAAAAGCAGCCCAACAAAATGACCTTATAGTAAATCTTTTTGCGAACCCCTATACTCTTAAATATTTTCCAGAAACTGAATATGTCAAAGGGGTAATGGTCAGTTACCAAAACCATCCTGCCTCCGAAAGTATTGCCGCACAAGTGATTTTTGGTGCTCAAGGTTCGCAAGGAGAATTGCCTGTAAGCAGCACAGATTTGTATGAAGTTGGCTACGGATTGAAAACAAAATCCCTTAAAAGATTAGGTTATGGTATCCCTGAAGAAGTAGGCTTAGATGCAAAAAAATTGAAAAAAATAGATCAATTGGTGAAGGAAGCTATAAGCAGCAAAGCAACTCCAGGTGCACAAGTTTTAGTGGCTAGAAATGGCAAAGTTGTATACCAAAAAGCTTTTGGTCACCATACGTACAGCAAAAAAAGGGAGGTTAGCCTTTACGATATTTATGATTTGGCCTCTATTACCAAAATGGCCGCTTCTGTTCCTTTGTTAATGAAACTAACCGAAGAAGGGAAATTGGATTTGGATAAAAAACTATCCGATTATTTACCACAAGCCCTAGGAACAAATAAGGAAGATTTAATTCTAAGAGAAATTTTTGCCCACCAAGCTGGATTAAAACCTTGGATTCCATTTTATCAGGAAACCATAAAACCTGAAACCTATAAAGACTATTATTCTTCAAAAAGAAGTTTTAATTATCCCTTAGTAGTTGCCGATGGAATGTTTGCCAAAAGAAGCATGAGGGACACGATTTTGGCACGAATTCTTGCCTCACCTCTCCTAAAAACTAAGAAATACAAATACAGCGATTTAGGGTATTATTTGTTGATGCAAATAATTGAAGATATAGAGGGCGAAAAATTGGAGTACCTCGTAAAAAAAGATTTTTACAACAGTATTGGAGCTTATACCATGACCTATAAACCTCGAGATTTTTTTGGGAAAGGCATTATGGTGCCTACAGAAAATGATAAAATATTCAGGAAGCAAACCTTAAAGGGAAATGTGCACGATCAGGGTGCTGCCATGTTGGGGGGAGTAGCTGGCCACGCAGGTTTATTTTCCAATGCAAATGATTTGGCCAAAATGATGCAGATGTATATGTCCTATGGCGAATATGGTGGTGAGCGTTATTTTGATTCTGTAACGGTTCAGGAGTTTATTCGTTGTCAATATTGTAAAACAAAAAACAGAAGAGGAATTGGTTTTGATAAACCGCAACTAGAAGGCCCAGGCCCAGCAAGTGATTTGGCATCTCGGTCCAGTTTCGGTCATAGTGGATTTACAGGAACTTTAGCTTGGGCTGATCCGGAAGAAGATTTAGTCTATATTTTTCTTTCAAATCGTGTTTTTCCCGATGCAGAAAATAGAAAACTATTAAGTTTGTCCACCCGTACAAGAATCCAAGATGCGATCTATGAAGCTATCAAAAATGAAAAATCTATTATTCCTTCCACTACTGATATTGAGCCTTAGTTTATCCGCTCAAACCCTAACTCCCGATAGTGTAACTTTCACAAAACATCCCAATGGCAAGGTGCAAATTTTAAGCACCTATAAAGCAGGTAAATTGGATGGTGTAAAAATGGTTTTCACAAATAAAGGG
>CAKZNE010000048.1 GCA_937129395.1 uncultured Cryomorphaceae bacterium
GTGATATTATGAGTTTGCTATTCGGAAAGAAAAGAAGAAGAAAAAGAACATCCACTAAGAAGAAAACTTTCGCTTTACTTCGGCTAGCTAAAACATCATTTAATTTATTAATAGCCTCAGTATCATATAGAATATTGGCATTTGGGCTTTCCATGAAATTGAAATTATTTTTCGCGATGAAATTAAACAAAACCTAGCATCATTCGCAGCGTTCCATTACATTTACATTTTAAGAAACTGAATGGTTAATTTCGAAGATACTGCTACTGCCTTTATTACCAAAAGCAATTCTCAGCTTAAGAAGGCCTATTATATGTTTAAACTAGTTGCCAACCCTGGCCTAGTTAAATTTGGTAAAAAGGCCTCTGCCTTTTCATTAAGCCTTGGTTTACCTATTAAAGGATTGGTAAAAAGTACGGTGTACGACCAGTTCGTTGGTGGTGAAAACATTTTGGAATGTGATAGCACTATAGACCAATTAAATGAGCATAATGTAAAATGCCTTTTAGATTATTCGATAGAAGGAAAGGTAAAAGAAGAGGATTTTGAAAACACCAAAAACATTCTTATAAAAACCATCCAATACGGAAAAAACAAAGAGGCCATTCCCTTCACCGTTTTTAAAGTTACTGGTCTTGCTCGTTTTGCATTATTGGAAAAAGTAAGTGCTAATAAGGCGCTAAATTCCAGCGAGGAAAAAGAATGGTTTCGAGTTCAAAAAAGGGTGGAGCAGATTTGCCAAACTGCATTTAATGTGGATCTAGCCGTATTAATCGACGCGGAGGAAAGCTGGATACAAAATGCCATAGATGGACTTGCCGAAAATATGATTCGCAAGTTTAATGAGGAAAAGGTAGTGATTTACAATACCCTTCAAATGTATCGTAAAGACCGCTTGGATTATTTGAAAATTCAGGTGGAGGAGGCCAATAAAATTGGATATCACCTTGGGGTGAAATTGGTACGCGGCGCCTATATGGAAAAAGAAAGGGAAAGAGCTGCAAAAAATAATGTTGACTCTCCCATTCAAGAAACGAAACCCGATACAGATCAAGACTATGATGCCGGAGTAAACCATATTGTAAACCATTTGCGATTGGGAGCCTTAGTGGCTGGAACTCATAATGAAGAAAGCTGCAAAAAATTAGTCCAAGCTATGCTCGATCGTGGTTTGGCAAAAAATGATGAAAGGGTATGGTTTAGTCAATTGTTTGGAATGAGCGATAACCTGTCTTTCAATTTGGCTAAAGAAGGTTATAATGTGGTGAAGTATTTACCTTTTGGACCTGTAAAGGAAACTCTTCCTTATTTAATTAGACGAGCTGAAGAAAATACAGCTGCAGCTGGTCAAACCAGTAGGGAGTTGGATTTGATAAAAAAGGAAATGAGTAGAAGAGGTTTGTAAGGAATTACCCTAAAGCTCTGTTTTAAAATCTTTTATAGTAGCGGTACTATCACAATTTTCGAATTGCAGATAAAATTTCTGTTTATTTTCAGGCTTATAGCCAATCCAATAAACTTTACAAGAACCCAATCCTCTTTCGCTATTTTTTAAATCTACCTTTCCCATATCCAGCATTTCTCGCACATCTGCTGTATCGATTTTAGCTTCTTTCATTTTCAATTCCACCTCAGGTTGGTATATTTTTTCCTTTAGTCGGATGTCGTATAGAACCCTATCGTTTGGGAAGTAATTGCATTGGATATCATCTCTACCGCCAAAAATAAATTGCACCATCAGCACACCTAATCCTAGTCCTAATCCAAATAATAAAAGCTTACGCCAAAGTTTCATGGGAAAATTTTTTGCAAATGTAATTTAGACCGAAGAAAATGGCCTTGTTTTTTAATATAATAATCGAGAATCCTCTGCGAAGGGTAAATCAAAAGCATCACCAATGGCTTTACTTACCAATATTCCTTTACAGATATAAAGACCTCTATTTACTCCGGAGTTTTGTTTTACAATCTCTTCAACTCCTCCAGCGTCACCAATAGACAGAATCAAAGGAGCCAAAACATTGCTTAAAGAAAAGGAAGCGGTTCGGCTAACCCTAGAAGCAATATTGGGTACACAATAATGAATTACATCATATTTTTTAAAAGTAGGCTTGTCTAAATCACAAAGTTCAGAAGTTTCAAAACATCCCCCTTGGTCAATACTGATATCTATAATAACACTACCGGCTTTCATTTTACTCACCATATCATCGGTTACCACAGTGGGAGTTCTTCCCGATTCCGAGCGGATGGCTCCAATGGCTACATCGCATCGCATCAATGCCTTTTCTAAAATTTTTGGTTGGATAACACAGGTATAAATGGGCATGTTTAGGATGCCTTGCAACCTTCTTAATTTGGTTACGGATTTATCAAACACCTTTACAGTTGCTCCTAATCCTAAGGCTGTTTTGGCGGCATAAACACCTACTGTTCCTGCCCCAATTATTACCACATCTGTTGGTGGAATTCCCGAAACGCCACCTAGCATATACCCTTTTCCATCATTGGCGTTAGACAAACATTCTGCTGCTACCAAAACCGAAGTACTTCCAGCAATTTCGCTCATGCTTCTTACCACAGGTATAATTCCGCTTTCGTCTGCAATATTTTCAAAACTTAAAGCTGTGATTTTCTTATCCATCAACTTTTGGAAATAATCCTTATTCTGAGTTCTTAATTGCAATGCAGAAATTAAAGTTTGACGATGCTTCATCAATTCAATTTCCTCCAAGGAAGGTGGCTCTATTTTAAGAATAATATCACTTTGAAAAACTTTGGCTTTGGAATAGGAAATTTCACCACCGGCATCTTCATAATCCTTATCCGAATAATTAGCGCCTTCTCCAGCGCCTTTTTCTATCAAAACTTTATGGCCATTATTTACCAAAAGCTGAACAGCATCAGGCGTGAGCCCCACCCTTTTTTCCTGTCTAAATACTTCTCTGGGAATACCAATATTCAATTCACTTTTTGAAGTTTTCACTTCCAGAACCTCTTCTTGGGGCATTAATTCTGAAGAAGAAAAAGATAAAAATTCAGGTTTACTCATTTGGTGGTAGTTTAAGCTGAAATACTCTAATATGACCTTCGAGACTAATATTTAGCTCAGCCGATTCGGGCGGAATGAAGTTACAAATTTTTTCAGGCCATTCTATAAAACAAAATGAGGAGGAATAGAGATAATCATCCAAACCTATATTCCACACCTCTTCTTCATCTTCAATTCTGTAAAAATCAAAATGATATATCTTACCAAAAGCCTCAGAATCATACTCATTCACCAAGGAAAAGGTAGGGCTTGTAACTTCATCCTTTACGCCCATAAAGGCACAAAGGGCTTTTACAAATGTGGTTTTCCCAGCGCCCATTTCACCATTAATGGCAATAATTTTTCGGCCATTTAAGTTTTCCAATATCCATTTGGCAGCAGATTCTAAGTCATCAAGACTTTCTACTCTTTGTATCAATTCCATTTTGCAAAGCTAAAACTTAGCCTTCTATTTTGGCGAAAGAACGGCAAGAGGAATTATCATTTCCTCCAAAGAAATCCCTCCATGCTGATAGGTATTGCGATAATACTTTACATAATGGTTGAAATTGTTGGGATAAGCGAAAAACAAATCCTCTTTTGCAAATATATTTGCAAACGAACCTATTATTTCCTCAAGTGATGAAAATGCACAAATAGTTTATGAACGAAACGGTTATGATATAGATTCTAAGAAAGTTTATGAAGATATAAAGGCAGCAGATCCTGATATAGTTTTTATTGCTACGGGGCAGCCATCTCAAGAAATTTTTGGTAATGAAATAAGCACTAATATACCTAAAGCCGCAGTGTTTTGTATTGGTGGTAGTTTTGATTTGTTTGCTGATAAAGTCAGTAGGGCACCTAAAATGATGGTTAAGTTAAATCTTGAATGGCTATATCGCATTTATATTCAACCACATAGAGCCCACAGGGTTTTTCCTGCATTGTTTAACGTAATTAAAGTTATTACGGGTTTTAGTCGTAAATGAATGTAATTAGCTTTGTTAATAACAGGGTTTTGAGGAAGGTTTACAGAATGAATTTTATTTTAAGGATGAGAATGAAAATAAAAGAAAAAACGTTTACTAAATCTTCAAGATTTAGTAAATTTTATGCTCTTGGAAACTAATCAATTAAGATTTACTAGAGCGTCAGAAAATAAATGAATAAAAATCCGTTGCTACCCTAATCCGTTGCTCTCTAACTTAATAGCAACGGATTTTCCTAGATGGAGAGGCTATCTACTTATTATTCACTTTTTAGGCGATTGTATATTAGAAGGTAAGTACTTGATTGTCAAAGAGTTTTTATATTTAACACCGTTGCCCCATTGAAACTTATAAGTGCCGCCTGTGCCTCTCAATTGAGAGATGCTAGCACCTATATTTTATACATCTGCGGTCGTTTGTATATCATAACCTACCAAGGAGTAGGGTTGTAAGTTAACG
>CAKZNE010000049.1 GCA_937129395.1 uncultured Cryomorphaceae bacterium
CACAATCACCCTTCTGCATTAGAGCCTTACCAAGGAGCAGCAACGGGTGTTGGTGGAATCAATAGAGATATTTTTACCATGGGTGCAAGACCAATTGCCCAATTGAATTCTTTGCGTTTTGGCGATTTAAATTCGGATAGAACTCAATGGCTTTTAAAAGGTGTTACCAAAGGAATTGGTGATTATGGAAACTCTTTCGGGATTCCTATTGTTGGTGGAGAAGTTTATTTCGATAAAAGCTACGAACAAAATCCGCTTGTAAATGCTTTCTCGGCCGGTATTATGAAAACGGATGAAGATCCGATGATTAGTGCTACTGCTAGTGGTCCGGGAAACCCCGTTTTTATTATTGGTTCTTTTACTGGAAAGGATGGTATCGCTGGAGCAGCTTTTGCTTCCAAGGATTTAACTGAAGCTTCCGCTGAAGACATTCCGTCTGTACAAGTAGGCGATCCTTTTCAAGAAAAATTATTGTTAGAAGCAACCTTAGAATTGGCCAAAACGGGTTATATCGTTGGGATGCAAGATATGGGAGCAGCGGGAATTACTTGCTCTACTTCGGAAATGAGTGCCGCTGGAAATGTAGGAATGAATGTATGGTTGGATAAAGTACCAACAAGACAAGCCGATATGAAACCTTGGGAAATATTACTTTCTGAAAGTCAGGAAAGAATGTTGGCCGTTATTGAAAAAGGTCGCGAAAAAGAAGTGAAAGCTATTTTTGATAAATGGGATCTTTCATGCGAACAGATTGGAGAAGTAATTGCCGAAGATTCCCTGAGCTATTATTGGCATGGTGAATTAGTTGCGCAAACACCAGCTCAACCATTGGTATTGGGTGGAGGAGCTCCAGTTTATTACAGAGAACACAGAGAACCAGCTTATTATAAGGAATACCAGCAATTCGATATTAATTCTACTATTGTTCCTGAAGATTTAATTGAAGTCGGTAAAAAATTATTGGCTCATCCAAATATTGCTTCCAAACGTTTTGTTTACAATCAGTACGACAGTATGGTTGGCACAGTAAATATGGCCACTAATAATCCATCAGATGCGGGTGTGGTAAACTTAAAAGGAACCAATCGTGCTTTGGCAATGACGGTTGATTGCAATGCAAGATATGTACATGCAGATCCTGAGGTTGGAACCATGATCGCAGTTTCCGAAGCGGCTCGAAATATTGTTGTTTCTGGAGGTGTTCCTAGTGCCATTACCAATTGTTTAAACTTTGGAAACCCTTATAACCCTGAAGTGTATTGGCAATTTGTAAATGCCATTAAGGGAATGGGGAAAGCTTGTGAGAAATTTGAAACTCCAGTTACAGGAGGAAATGTAAGTTTCTACAATCAAACGATGATTAAAGGGGAAGCGGAACCTGTTTTCCCAACTCCTACCATCGGTATGATTGGGGTTATTGAAGACAAAAAATTCATTACCTCCATCCCTTTTAAAAAGAAGGGTGACTTGATTTATATGATTGGGGAAAATAGAAATGATATTTCTTCTTCTCAATATTTGCTAAGCATCCACAATGTAGAAAAATCCCCTACTCCATTCTTTAGTTTGGAAGAGGAATATTCCATGCAAGAGCAAATAAAAATGGTAATCCGCAAAGGATTAATCGCATCTGCTCATGACATTTCGGAAGGAGGAATTTATGTTGCCTTAATGGAAAAAGCAATGAGTTCTAATTTAGGTTTTGACATTACTACAGACTCTGCAATCCGCAGGGATGCTTATTTATTTGGGGAATCTCAAAGTAGAGTAATGGTGAGTGTAGATCCAGAAAAAGAAGATGACTTTATTGATTTAATGATGCTCAACGGAGTAGAATTTGATTTGGTTGGTCATGTTACAAAAGGCTCTATCCGCATCGATGATATTGATTGGGGGAATGTTTCCGAATACCAAGAAATATACAATACATCAATTGAAAACACTTTGGCAGATCATTAAGTAAAAGGCTCATTTTTTAGAGTTTTAACGAAATGTTATCTTTGCCGCATCTATGAAAGTACTTTTAATTTTATTAGCGTATTTATTAGGTTCAATTCCATGGTCTGTATGGATTGGAAAAATGTTCTTCAATACGGATGTAAGAGACTTTGGAAGTGGAAATGCAGGGGCTACCAATACCATGAGAGTTCTTGGCGCCAAAGTAGGTTTTAGCGTATTAATTTTAGACGCACTAAAAGGCTTTGCCGCAGTAAAATTAGTTGGCCTTGTTCCAGCTTATCACGATTTAACAGGCTTTGCAATTGTGTTGGGAATAGTAAGCGTGATCGGTCATATTTTTCCAATTTTTGCCCATTTTAGAGGCGGAAAAGGAATTGCCACTTTATTGGGAATGATCATCGCAATACATCCAGAAGCTGCCTTGTTTGCCATCTTCACTTTTACCCTGGCCTTTGTCGTTTTTAGAATAGTTTCCTTAAGTTCAATTTTAGCCGCATTTTCTTTTCCTGTTTGGCTAATTTTTAGATTTCATGAAACTTCAAACTCCTTAATATTATTTAGTTTTTCAGTTGTGCTTTTGGTATTGATAACCCACCAGAAGAATATTGAAAGAATGTTGAATGGCGATGAAAAGAAAATACGATTACGCAAATCCGATCGCGATTAAATCCGGAACGGAAACCCTAGAACAAACAGAAACAATCTTAGAGACAGTACGTCTCCATGAGATTGTACTCTTCAACGACGATGTAAACACTTTTGATTGGGTGATTACAAGTTTGATAGAAGTTTGCGAGCATTCTGCAGAACAAGCAGAGCAATGCAGTGTATTAGTTCACTACAAAGGAAAATGTGGCGTAAGCACGGGAGAATACTCAAAATTAGAATCCCAATGCACGGAATTATTAAACCGTGGATTAAGTGCAGAAATTCACTAGATAAAACAAATAAGTTTTTATATTTGCAGCCCGTAAAAAATGGCTCTGTAGCATAACTGGATACTGCACCTGACTACGGATCAGGAGATTCGGGGTTCGAATCCCTGCAGAGTCACTTCTAAAAGCCCACTTAACTTTTTGTTTTGTGGGTTTTTTTTTATCACTAAAAAAAATGATCCTAAAGTCAATGACACTCCATTACTAAAGCTCAATGCCAGCTTATCCATTTTCAAAAAGATTAACCAACCAACTGTGTAATAAATAATTCTAAATTTTATTATTTTTACCACGATTTAAATTTGATTCTATTTCTTTCAAATTCAAAATTTAACAATAGTAAGAACTCTCTCATGTCGCTAAAAATCAATTTCGTTGCAATCCTGCTACTCTTTTCTGTTTTTTCAAATGCCCAAACGAATGTTTCTGGGACCATTAGTTCAAATACAACTTGGAACCTGGCTAATAGTCCGTATACGGTAACAGGAAACATTACGGTTAACTCAGCAACCACTCTTATTATTGAAGCAGGTGTATTGGTAAAGGTTAACGCTGGATTGAAAATTACTGTTAATGGAGAAATTATAGCTATCGGGAACCAGACCAGTCCCATTATATTTACAAGTAATTTAAGCTCTCCTTCGGCAGGTGATTGGGTGGGTATTATTATGGAAAACGGCAGTGTCGATGCCAGTTTTAACACTGCAGGAAATTATGTATCTGGTAGTGTTTTTGAATTCGTTAATATGGATTTTGGTGGAGGCGCTTCGGGCACCTCTGGAACCAAACCCCTTTTACAAATTTTCGATTGCTATCCCTACCTTAAAAATCTTAGAATTTCAAATTCCCAATCTATTGGAATCAGGTTTTATTCCTATCCTATTTCCCCAAGTAGTCCTACCATTAAACTTATTAATTCTGATGTATATAATAATTCAAATGATGGATTGGAAGTAGACGGGATGTCGGTTTTTATAGACAATTGCAATATTCATGACAATTCCGGAACTGCAATTCGAGAAAGAACCCCAAGTCTGACAAAATTTATTCTCTCCAATAGCATATTAAAAAACAACCTCCAAGGAGGTGTCGGGGGAAGTTCGCCAGAAACAAAAATAACTAAAAACATATTCTATAATAACAAAACTGGTTTAGCAGGTGGTCAGCCTGTAACAGGAAACTCCTCATTTATTTTCAAGCATAATATTGTTGTGGGCAACACCTATTTTGGCCTTCATTTTCGAGGACAAGTTTACCTTCAAGATTCTACCATTCTTTCATTTAATCATGTGTACAAGGTAGATTCAAATATTTTTGTAGACAACGGTGGTTCCATTTTGATTCATGGCCATGATACTTCAAAATTCTCGATTAAAAACAATCATTTCTACCAAAGTTTTGGATTAGGGTTCCCTTCCTGGCTAGTTCAAGGATCAGTAATTGATTTATCTCCAGATGGTTTCACCAGCAAATTCAATTTTGGGATACAACATAATCTTTTTAATGAAAATTCAACCAACACGGCATCAGGGGCTTCAGGCAGCACCGTTAGTACAACTCCTTTTGGCAATATATCCTTATCATTAAATAATATTTTTAACAATACCGATCCCTATTTTTTAACCGTACCCTCTAGTTCGGGTGGTTCCTCAAATCGAACAATTAATCTAAATAATAACTTTTGGAATGAGACAACAATATCAAATATCAATCTAGGTATTTATGACGGTTTGGACAATTCTTCCCGGACCACCTCTAACCTTTCAAATTATTTGGTGAATATGGATACAACGGCGCCAATTTCACCTCCAACTTTAGTTTCCAAGAGCCTTTCTTCCTCTGGCAACGTAAAATTACAATGGAATGCAAATGCTGAAGGAGATTTAGCTGGATATAAAATTTATTGGCAAAACCCCTCTGGTTATTCCTTTGATACCATGGTTGATGTTGGCAATGTATTAAGTTACACCTTAAACGGGGTCACAGATCTAAGTTCAGAATACTCCCTAGTGGCTTATGACAATTCAGCAAATGGCAATGAAATGGATGTATTCGAAGGTCATCAAAGTTGGTTTTCATCTTCTCAAAAATTTTCACCTAGCATTGTCGTCTCGGATTTTAATGGAAGTGCAATTTCTTGCCATGGGGATTCAAACGGACATATTTCATTAAATATTACAGACGGAGTTGGTCCTTACACCTTTTCTTGGGAACACGACCCTACATTAACAACAAACCAAGCTTCAAACCTGTTTGCAGGAAATTATGCCTTTTCAATTACTGATCAAAATGGCTTAACCTTTTCAGATAGCCTAATTATTTCTGAGCCTGATTCTCTACAAGTTAGTGTATCCAAAACGGATGTATTTTGCGCTGGAACAAATAACGGAACAATTTCATTTTCTACCATCGGAGGAAAGGCTCCTTTTCAATATAGCATCGACAATGGATCAAGTTATTCCAACTCACCTACATTTGGCAGCTTAGCTCCTGGATTTTACTCATTAAGAATTCTAGATACCAATAATTGTGCATTCGATGACACAATTACCATTCACCAATTAGGGTTTTTAAACTTGAGTTTAGATAGTAGCCGAAATCTTAATTGTTTTGGCGATACGAATGGGTCCATTTCAACCACTGCTTCTGGTGGCGTTTTACCTTATTCCTATCTATGGAACAATGGCGATACAATAGCTGATATTTCAAACTTAGCTGCCAATTCCTATAGCTTAACGGTTACAGATGCGACCGGTTGTAGCCGAAGTTTAATCCACAACATAACGGAGCCACCTGCTCTCGTTGTAGGTTCTTTAGTGAGTAATTTTAATGGAAATGAAATTTCATGCTTTGGTGCTGACGATGGCTCAATCACTCTTAACGTTAGTGGTGGTGCGAGCCCTTTTACCTTTTCCTGGACTCATGATTCAACTATAATCTCAGGAACTATTACAAATTTAAATCCCGGTATTTATGTCTATACCGTTACCGATAATAACTTGTGTTCAATTTCGGATTCAATTGTAATTTCCCAGCCTGATTCATTGCAAATTCAGGCTATTAGGGTTAATAATTCTAATTGCTCAAATGATTCAGACGGGAGTATTGCGATCGATTTAATTGGCGGCACTTTACCCTATTCTTTTTCAATTTATGATTCAATCGGCAATATTGTCTCGGTTTCTGATTCTGTTGGGAATCTGTGGCATGGTAATTTTTCCTTTTCCGCAATTGATGCAAATTCCTGTTCGGTTTCTTCCCAAAACATTAGTATAGGTTATAATCATACACCAATTAAACCCATATTCATGGTATCTGATTCGGTTGTATGCCACGACTCCACTGCCTTAGTGAGCTTGAATCCAGGAATTCAATCTGTTGTTTGGAATGATGGGCATTCAGGCTTAAGTAGAAACCTTCCTTCCGGCACTTATTGGCTTTCATCGGTTGATACAAATGGTTGTCTTTCCCAATCAGATACGATTACGATTAACCCATTATATGCACAAGATTCTTCGGCTCAAATTTGTTTAGTTACTTTTGACCCATTTTTGGGGAAAAACAAAATTATTTTCAGCAAACCAACCAATGAATTTGGGATTAGCACATATAATATATACAAGGATGTATTCGGTACTTGGCAAATTATTGGAAGCGTGAACAATGGGGATTCCAGTCAGTTTGTTGACAATACTTCCCAACCTGGTTCAAAAGTTGCACGCTATTATTTAGAAACTGAGGACCAGTGCGGCGTTACCTATTCAACTTTAAATTCACCCATCCATAAAACCATCCTACTCCAATCATCAATTGGTTCAAATAATGAGGTCAACCTTTCATGGAACCAATATGAAGGTACCCCCATCTGGTATTACCGAATTTTGAGAAGTTCCAATGGTGGAGCCTATGTGGCAATTGATTCAGTGGGTAGTTCATTTAATACCTTTATTGACTATAACCCTTCTCTTGGCAGCACTTCCTATTTTATTGAAGCTGTTTTATACACCGGATGTTCAATTAAAGCAAAAAGCAAAACCTATAATAGTCTCACTACCAATTCAGTTTTGGAAAATACAATTGGATTAAACGAGTATAGTACCGTTGAATTTAATATTTACCCCAACCCAAGCGACGGCCTTTTAAATATTGAGTTTTTAGCTGAAAATGGAACATTTGAACTCCAGCTTCTTGACAACAAAGGAAAATTAATAAAGTCTATCTCCACAAATGATCGTAATTACCAATTCAACTTATCCCAATTTCCAAAGGGTCTTTATCACCTAAAAATAATCACAAACAAAGGGGTTATTTCTAAATCTATTACTAAATATTAAAATTGTGGAAAATCGAATAATCAATTCAATAGCCCAAAAAGTTTATTGCCAATTTGGAGTTGAAATTTTGTTTTTTTCTCAAATGGTTTTTCTTATTGTTTGGAAATACCGCCAATAATCCTAGTTCAGGAACAACCCCAAGAATGACCATTTATTTGATTATTAATCAAACCTAGCAAAAACAACAAAACAATCGCGAACTATAATAAGTCGAACCAAACGGGTAGGCCAGAACTACGGTAAACTAAAATTTTCGATATGGATTTGTTGGTACAAATGAACTAAGTACATGACAAAAATTTGAACACGTTAATTTTAGGAGGATTAAAGGGGTTTAGAAGTATTTCTGCTAAAAATTCAAGACCATATTTGACGAAGCTTTTTGCTTTCCTTCCATGGCTTTTGTTTTTAATTTTTTTGATCTTTTCATGTAAGTAAATACCAGTTTTGTAAGCCCATGTGTAGGCAAGCAGTACTATCACTAGAAGTTTAGCGAGTCGTTCCCCTTGGTTTAAATGTGTCTTCTCCAGATTAAACCCGCTGGATTTTAAGGCCTTGAACATGGTTTCAATCTGCCAACGTTTTTTATAGGTTTTGATGGGACACTGATTTTGATGGTAAGAAATAATCAATTGTAGAGCAGTTTTGCCATCAGCTATTTTTACCCTTGAGGCGGTAAGATAGCAAGTCACACCATTTACCAGTACCGGTTGACTTCTTTTTGCTATTTCGCCAACCTTTAAGTTTTGAAAAAGCCTATGTGCCTTTACCTTCTTCCCATTAGAAAAGCAAACAAGAAAATTTTCTTTTATTCTAATAAAATAACTGATTTCCTTTTGTTCCAGAAAGTTTACCCAATCCTTCCCTACAAATTCACGGTCTGCTAATAAGGAGCCTATGGAGGCTTTGCCAAAAAGTCTTATAAACCTATTTAACAGCACTTTACGTTCGTCTGTATTTGAGTTTCCTTTTTTAGGTAAGATGGTAAAAAGGATCGGAAAAGCACAACCATCATACACTATTCCTAGAGCAAGAATATTAATCTTAAACTTTCCAAAATCCCAGTTGGTTCTGTCAATGGCCAAATGATAAGGGCCCTTAACGGGGATCAGTTTCATGGTTATTTTAGCCATCAAATCCAGGTCAAGAACATATTCTGCTACAAATCGCTGAATTCTCCTTAAAGATGATTCTGCACTAGCCTGACCTTGGGTTTCAAAGGCCGTTGCAAGCTTGTTAAAGGTTACAGTTTGTACTTTACAAAGAGCCAATATCATTTGAGACAAAAACTTTATACGGCAATGATTCATCTTTCCTTTAAGATGCTCTTGTAGAGCCAAATTAATTTGCGTAAAATTGTCCTGAACCTTGAAAGTCACCATTAGAAAAATGAGTAGTGTTATTCTTCTAATATACTGATTTTCAAGGTTTTATTCTATTATTACCGCTCTTTTCTTTTACTTTTTTCAACCGTAAATTATTGATAAACAAGAGGCTAGATGATTTTTGTCATGTACTAAG
>CAKZNE010000050.1 GCA_937129395.1 uncultured Cryomorphaceae bacterium
TCTCACCCTGAGCATCAATAGACAAATGTGAGGGTAATTTACTTTCGTTTAAAGGCCATTGGCTTTGTATTGTATGGTTGTTTGGATCAATTTTATACAATCCTCCGGCTCGATTCTCTGACCCACTTCCGGAACATAAAACCCAGAGATTTTGGTTTTTGTCTAGAACAAGGCTATTGGAACCAAAAGCTACAGAAATGCTATCCAAAACTTGATATGAAAAGGCATCAAGCACATAAACTTGGTCGTGCAAAGGCAATGTGGCAAAAACCTTGTTTTGAAATTGAATCATTTTTTCTGTCCAATTCCCACAAGGGATTGTTTTTAATATGGAATCATTTTCTAAATCCAAAACACTAATTTCATCAGAATACAAATCGCTTACAAATGCCTTTGATGGAGCAACCTGGAGCATATATCTAGGAGAATTAAAACCTGGAATTTCCTTAACCAAAGCAAAACTTGAGGTATCCACCACCACTATTTTTCCAGAATTATTAACTATTAAATAGGCCAAGTCATCAAAAAAATAAATGGATTGCAACACATCTCCAATGCTTTTACCATTTACCATTTCAAAAACTTGCGGACTATATTCTAATTTATCAGGATTATAAATTCCTAACTCTGAATTTCCTTGCTGAAAATTTCCTTCATTACAAACCCAAACTCTATTAGCACCACTAGCCTTTGGACCTACATCTGTAGTTTTTGGTTTATCGCTGCGACAAGAAGAAAAAAGACCCGTGAAAAGGCAAAAAGCCAATATTATTATAAACCTTCTCATTTTAGAATTTGAATTTTACGAATTTCAGTTTCATCGTTTATTGACAATTTTAAAAGATAAAATCCAGATTTTAAACCATTTAAGTCTATACTAATTTGTTCTTGTTGATCCAAAATTTCAACATTCTTCATGCAAATTCCCTCTAAACTATAAATCTGGATTTTTTCCAATTTATTACTTGGATTTTCATTTTTCAAGAACAATACCTGCGCAGTAGGATTTGGATATATCTTCAAACTAGTCCAATTTTCTTCAAGAGAAAAGCCTTTGGAATGGATCACCCCTAAGGACTCAAGATCAAAACCACAGGAAGGAAAGGCTGTTGGCCATGGATCGTTAATTATATTCCCCGCAGTATCCAAACTTCCAAATGATGGATTAATACTTCCCACCACATCAATTATCTTAATATGGCTAATGTTCTGAATGTCTAGGCCTGGAATTCCAGCCATTTCAGCCAAGTCAAAAGGAGTCCCATAATTGGCTTCATATTTCCCAGCCAAATTATTAAGCTTACGTGCATCTACGGCTCCAAAACCGTCTATTTGCGCTGTATCTTGACTTAAAGAAGAGGCTGGGAATCTAAAAAAATTCTGACCATCAGAACTGACTTCAACAAATGCCAATTCTAAAAAATCATTTAAAAAGCTATTTTCAAAAACAGCAAAATCCCATGATGGGCCATCGAAAATGGGTAATTCAAAACTAAGAATAGCCTCACCTCCATCTCCCAAACTCACCAATAGACCATTGGATTTACCCAGACAAGAACTGGAATCACCAACACTAGCCAAAGGCGAATTTGGATCGCTTATATCTATTGAAGCCCTAAAAATTTCTACCGAACTCGCCCAAGATTTGAAGACCGAGCTGTCCTTATGAATAGCTGTGCTACCAGTAATTCCTGCTGGGGGTGCATATTGACCCACGGCTGAAAACTTTAGAAAAATAAGAAGCAGAAAAAATTTGGTTTTCATTTCAAATTTTAAAAATAATTCAAACTATTGTACAATAAAACGCCCCGTGCTTGTGAAGTTTATGGAATTGGCCTTGAAAAAATACATCCCTTTTTCCCAGTTGGAAACATCCAATCCATTTTCAAATGAACTTCCTGACCAAACGTTTTTCCCACAAACATCAATAATTTCAAGATTTGTGTTTTCCTTCAAACCATTAATAAACAGAGTTTTAGAAACAGGATTTGGGTACACCGAAACAATTTGCTCCGATCCTTCTTTTAAACTCAAACCATCAAGAGTAGTGAAATTGTCGATTGCGAAAAATGCCGGGGTTTTAATTCCCCAGCTATTGGTATCGCTTGAAGAAAGATAAAACAAAACAGTATCTACATCTCCCAAAGTCTTTAAATCAACCCATTGCCAGTCCCTAACAATATAGTCTAGGCTATTATCGCTAAATCGATAATCCGCAAGGTAAAACTCCACTGTATCTGTGAATTGACCACCTGTTTGTCCAAATATTTCCAGTTTAAACCAATCTGGATCATTTCCACTCGGGCCACCAAATTTTTTGGCGAAATTGTCACCATTTTCCATACTTCTAACAGCAAAAGTTCCATTGGTTATATGGACGCCATCTACTTTTTTTCCGCTTGCATTACCCTGAAGAATCGCTTTTGAATAATTATTTGACATAGCGTAGTTAGCGCTTCCACCCTGACCTTCGGCTGGGAAACACCCGTATAGGTTTCCAGACCCGGCTGTGGTACTATCTTTTACTCCGCTAATTGCAAAACCTCCAGACCAATATCCACCAAAGCTGGTATCATAGTAATTTTCAAAAGCAACATTGCCGTCAATAAAATTATATCCCAATGGGTTAATACTACCATTAAGGAAGGTGTCCGTAACTGCGAAACTTTCAAAATCGGAAACGGTTTGCGCTTGTGTCTTAGCTAGTCCAATTGCTAGAATTAATGTAAACAAGATGCTTTTGTAATTCATTTGGGTACTTTCTTTTTTAGTTGTTTTAATTGTATTTGAAAACCTAGAGAATAATTTCTAAGCGGCATTGGTCTTAAGCTAACAAGCTGATACTCCTCATTGAACAGGTTATTTATGCCAATCCAGCAGCTAAGGTTTTGGTTTTTAATCCTTTTGGAATATTGTAATCGCACATTGCTGGGGTGCAGCGGTTCGAGAAATTGAGAATGATCTGAGGCGGTATATACATAACCAACATATTGTTGATTAAAATTAAAGTTCCAGTCTAGATATTTTAAAAATAAATTGGCATAAGCCTGATTTATTGGGGTGTAAATAAGCTGCTTTTCCAATGACTCTGCATTATTGCTGTTCGCCCTTATATTTTGTGTAATTACATAGGAGTAATTAAGGCTAGTCCCAATCGAAAGTTTCTTTCGTTTATATAAAAACTTCAGCTGCCATTCGTTGCCAAAACTTTCTACCTCCAGCAAATTTTCTGGGCTCCAAACCAAGCCTGGCGTCCATTGTATCCAATTATTGATTCGTCTGTAGAATCCAGAATAGTCCACACTAAATTCTAAATGCTTTGTATTAAGTAGTTTTAAAAGCACTGAACCTTCACTAGAATAGCCACTTTCAGCTTGCAAATTTGGGTTTCCACCTGGATTCCAATAAAGGTCATTTAAGTTAGGAACCCTGTACATTTTTGAAAGTCGAAGACCAATTTTCCATCTTTTAGAAAAATGATATTCACTACCCAAATCGAAAGTAAAGGGCAGTGTTTTTTCATCCTTCCACTCCTGGCGAAGACTAATGGAATGACTTAATTTATGGTTTTGAGATTTGTATTTATAGGATGCGAATATCGCCGCCAAGTTTTGAGTTTTACTCACTAAATTTTCAGATTCCGCAACAACTATATCAGCGTAATTTTTATGTCGACCTATATTAAAGTTATTATTTAGTCCAATATTTATAAGATGCTTATTTTTAAAGTTTAACAGATAGTATAGTTCGGTGATAAAATTTTCAGATTCACTTGGCGCACCTTCAATATTATCAGATTTAAATAACAGATCCTTACTAAAAAACCCTGTCCTAAAACCCAATAGTCCAAAATTATAAAGAGCTGAATAATGGCCAGAAAATCTATGACTTAGATCCTGTAAGTTCGCATTAGAATTGGCTTCCAAGAGCGAAGGAGAAATATTTCTATCCATTCCCTGAACCCAATAATGAATTTCCAGTTTTCTGTTGGATTTGAATTTCCAATAAAAATCACCTGCTAGGCCTAAATTTGAAACTGCACCGTACTGGTTTTCATCCCTTCCCGAAAGGTTTTGCTTAGATTCAGCAAAATTAAATTGGTTATCATTTTTTTGTTGGCTTACCTTTAATGACCATGAAAAATTCTTATAGCCCCTTCCAATGCTAAAGTTTTGACTAAAGCCATTGAAATTAAAGGGTTCATCATAATTGGTAGATTCAATTCCAAAACTCAAAGATAGTGGGCTATTGAAATTTTCATCATTTTCAATATGTATAGCTCCGCCAACTGCACCACTACCCCAAATTGATGAAGAAGCTCCGTATTGGACCCCTATTCGGTCAAATAATCCATTTGGAATAAGGGACAAATCCACAAGGCCATTCATGCTATTACTTAGGTTTAGGCCATTCCATAAAACGGCAGTATGCTGAGAACCAGCACCCCTAATTGAAGTGGTTGCTAGATTACCTGGCCCTTGGCTTTTTACAAACACAAAACTTTGTTCGGCTAAGACACTAGATAAATCTCTTTGTTGGTAAAGCGCTTTTTGGGTGCTATCTAATGGTCTGTAGACAGCTCCAGCGCTTAGGTCTTTGTATTTTAGCTCCACCACCGTTACGCCAATTAATTTCACAAGAGAATCGTGTTGTGCAAATCCCTTAAAGGAATACAACAGTACAAACAGACATACAAGGGTGAATCGCTTTTTCATTAAAACGTATTACACCTTCACGGAAAAAAGTGATAATAGAAAAATCTACCATGTCACTGAGCTTTTATCCCGAAAGCGGCAATGCATTATGTTGATTTTGGCAGGTCTTCTGACTCACTCCATTTTAGTTGCCTTCCCCAAATAATGAGTGGCGAGAATAACTAAAACCTTTACAGAGTTTACAGCTGCGGGGACAGTTCTGGATTTTCACCAGATTCCCTATTAGGCCAATTGAAATTTCAAAGGGCACCAAAATCTTGGCGAAAGTATGAAAAAGAATGAGGTTAAATTATTCCTTTAGGCGTATTTTTGTTTGGGAATTGAATTAATGTCTTTTCTTAGACTAATAATATTTAAAATCTCGGTTAGTCTTATGTTCGGGATGGGATGGATAAAGTCCCCTTCAACTTTTTTGAAAATATTGACATATTCACCAATTAAATCTGGATCTGAAGATGAAATAATGTTTTTGCTTGACTCCTCTGTTTCTCCTTCAATTTGATAATCAAATTTTTCTGGGGAGAATCCTATTGTAAAGTCCCTATTAAGTTTTAGTTTGGATTCCTTTTCTAAAATTGGTAAACAAACCTCCTCAATACAACCTGGGAAAGATGTGAACTTAAAAATAACATGGTCCCTTTTTTTCAAGGCCTTTGCAACTTTACGAACTGAACAAGTTAATGATTGAAGATTTGGCTTATAATATTCATTTAGTGCTGGTTTGGCTGTAATAACAAAAAGCCTGGCTTGTCTAAGAGAATTAGGGTCGCTTGAGAACTGAAGATCCCCAATTTCTTCGTTTAAATTAAGAGGATCAATTTGGTTTTTCAAAAGATTTACTTTGTCCTCATTTTCATCAAATCCTATGGTTTTAAAATGTTCGCTAAACTTTGCCAATTCCTGAACGCCATCCTGACCAAGGCCTACTATAGCTGCTTTTGTGTTTTTTTTGAATAGCTCGTTAAAGATTCCTCTTTTGGAAATTATTGGATTTGAATTTTCAGTTTTAATTCCAATTTTAGATGTGTGAATTAATTTCATTTGTGAGATTATTAAAGGATAAAATTGGATGGAGATGAAATGAAATTGGTCGATTGACTCTTTCTTTCTTTATTATTAGCTTCTCTTTTGAAATGCACTGCCCGGTTTTTGGCAATTTTTGAATAGAGTTCCAAAAACTCTAAATCATCTTTTGGCGAATAGGATACTCCAACAGCTAGAACTCCAATTTCAGTAAGTTCTTCTGATATGGTTTCTAACAAATCACTTTTTACAGAAAAAATAGATTGGTCTATTTTTTTCTTTAATATCTTTTTTAAACTGGCCTTATTCATAGTCTTTCTTAATTCTCGATCGAATTTAGACGTAACTATGTTTTTGATTTATATCAATCGATGAATCCTCAAAAAGAATCGATGGATATTTAACTTCATTAGATGAATGAATTCTTATTTACTAAAGCAAATTTATTCTTTTCATTAATCCATCTTTATAAGACTTACTTATCGGAATTACCTTTTTTTCAATTAACACGCTAGAATCTTCTATATCCACAATTTCATTGAGGTTGATAATAAATGAGCGATGGATTCTCAGGAATATATTTGGATCCAATTTGGCCTCCACATTTTTCATTGTACTATGTACAATATGTCCTTTTTCCCTAGTTTTAAACAACATATAATCTCCCTTTGCTTCGATGAACAAAATATCCTCATCTTTTAATTTAACCAGCCTAGAGTCAGTTTTAATAAATAATTGATGACTACCAACGAAGCTTAAATTCTCTTTACTTTCTTTCATTTCATTAAAAGAAGATGCATTTGAAATCGCAATTTCAATGGCTACTCGGATGTCATTTATTCCATAAGGCTTTACAACATAGCCGAATGGCCCCTTAGCTTTAGCCCTATTTATTGTTTCCCCATCAGCGAAAGCTGTTGTAAAAATAAAGGGCACGTTTGAAAATTTCTTTAATTTTTCAGCTACGTCAATTCCGTCCATTTCACCCCTTAATTGAATATCCAGAAGGACAAGATCCGGTTTCGAATCTTTAATCATTTTTAAGGCATCCAAGCCATTATCTGCAATCCCCATTACTTCGTGGTCCAACACTTCCAAAATATCTTGAAGTGACTCTGCAATAAGAGGTTCATCTTCAACTATAAATATTTTATATTCCATTTAATTCAATCTTTTTTTAGAATATCCTTGGGTAATAATAAAACTTGTACCCTCATTTATTTTACTTTCCACCTCAATTTCACCTTTATGCATTTCAACAAATTGTTTTACAATGGTGAGCCCTAGTCCCGTGCCTTGAATTGCACCAACATTATTTGCTCTAAAAAACGAATCAAATAATTTCTTTTGGTCTTCCTCACTTATCCCAATCCCTTGATCCTTAACCTTTAACTTAAAACCGTCTTTCCGAAATTCAAGAACCAAATCCACTTTTTTCCCTTTTGCTGAATATTTTAATGAATTACTCAATAAATTACTGATAATATGCTCATAAATATTTGGATCAATCTCAATTTTCCTTTCATCACCAACAATTTCCAGGTGGATTAAATTTTCCTTTCCTATGTCAATACTAAATTGATTGATAATTCCACGGCATAAATCGGATAGTAAAACAAATTCGGGATTAAAAGGAATTTTACCGCCTTCCAGTTTACCGATCATTAAAATATCGTTCATTAGAGCGTTTAGCCTATCAATCTGGGATTCAATTCTTTCAATATTTCTAGACGCTTTTGGGTCTTCTCCTAAGCCGTTTTTTTTAAGGAAGAAATCTAATAATTCAATATTACTTTTAATTGTTGTTAGAGGGGTACGAAATTCATGAGAGGTCATGGATACAAACTTGGATTTTAATTCTCTCAGTTCTTTTTCCTTTTCTAAGGCCAGCTTCATTTCCTTCTCAACCCGTTTCCGATCTCTTATATCTCGAATGAATGCAGAAAAATAAATTCTCTCGTTTATTTTTATTGGAACAATACTAAGTTCTATAGGAAAAATTTCCCCAGATTTATGGAGACCAATAATTTCTATTCTTTTATTAAGTACAGGGCCCTCACCTGTTTTCATATAATGTTTCATTCCCCTATTGTGTGCCTCACGATGCACCTCTGGTACAATTAATTCACCCAAATTTTGATTTATCGCTTCCTCGTAAGTATGGCCGAAAATTTCTACGGCTTGGTCATTCCATTCAACGATACAACCGAATTCATCAATCGTTACCATTGCATCCATGGCTGAATTGATCACAGATCTCAATTTTGCCTCGCTTTCTAAAAGAGCTAATTCTGCTATTTCTCGCTTCTCTTCACTAATTGCCTTTTTAATTTTAGTTGCAGTAAGATTTGCAATTGTAGCAAAGGAATCTAAGTGATCTTGATTAAAAAAATCTATATCTAAATGTTCCGATTCAATTACACCAATAACCTCATTATCAGTCATAATAGGCACTGCCAATACCGAGAATCCTTTTTCAATCCCTTTACCAAATTTGTTGTGAAGGGATGTATCCTTTATTAAAATTGGCTTCCCAGTGGTTGCAACTGTTCCTACTACGCCTTTTCCTAATTTTACGAACATGGAATTTTCAGGATTACCTCCAATTTCTCTTTTTCCAAATGCTGAAACCTCATTAAATAAATCTCCATTGCCATTTAACAAATACACAGCACAATCTGTAAATCCAAAATGTTGGACAGTATTTGTTGTTATTTCATCAACAATTTCTTTCACCGTTTGGGAATTAAGAATTTTTGCAGAAAATTCGTTTATGGCATTCAGGTGCTTTTGTTGGATTTTTAATTCTTCATTACTTCTCTCCACCTCTAACAACAAATCCTGAACGGCAATTTCCTGTAATTTTCTTTCTGTAATATCATTATGAATACCTAAGGAACCAACGATCCTTCCTTCCTCATCCTTTACCGGAGCTCCACTAATAATCATCCAAAGGCTTTTCCCATCCCTTCGTTTTATTTTTAATTCATAGGCCGAAGATTCTCCATCAGTTCTTTTAATTTGCACATTCTGCATCTTTTGAAAAGAGTGATTGTCTTCATCTTCCAAAAATATTTCTCGAGCATTTTTCCCAATTAATTCTTCCAAGGTATAAGTTGTCATTTGGCAGAAGGATTCGTTCGCAAAAACAATAACTTCATTCAAATCTACCTCCATCAATCCAAGATTAATGTTTTCAATAATACTTCGATATTTTTCTTCGCTGGCTTTAGTTTGTTTTTTGGCTTTTATTTTTCCGGAAATATCTCTAGCAACCACAACAATCTCTGAAACAACACCTTCGGTAAACAGCAATTGACAAGTTTGCCCAACCCAGGCCTCATTCCCAGAGGAATTAATAATAGGCAATTCAAAATAGCTAGTAGGATTTCCTGTTTTTAGCTGATTTTGGTAAAAAGAAACAACACTTTCTCTTAAATCTTCTCGAATAAAAGGAGCATAATAAGTGCCTAAAAGATCTTTTTCCTCCACTCCAAGAAAATCCAACATTATCGGATTTAAAAAAGTGAACAAACCATTTTTATCCAACTTATAAATAAGATCAATACTTAACTGGGGGACATTTTTATTTATTTCGTTTGGGTAATTCATTTGTATTCTGTTGCTCGGCTCTAAATTTAGTCTTATTTTACTTGAAGCTCTAATTGCAAAGGGAAAAATTCAATGTCAAAGAATGCATTTCAATTCGATTTTAGTCAACTTATTTTTCAAATATTTTTATCATTCCAAAAGTTTTTAATAGATGAACTAATCCTGGTATTATGAAAACGGAACCAATAATCAGACTAATTCCTAGGGCTTTATGTGTGTTTTCAAGATATTCGAATTGAAATAGATGAATATTTTCTTGAAAACGAAAGGATATGGCTGCAAAAGGAATAGCAATTAGCACAAGGGTTAAAAGTGAAGCCGAGATCCTAAGCGCAATTTTTCTGGATTTTGCTAAAAAATACCAAATTGAAAATTGGAGGGTAGCAATTAGACAAACAAATAAAATTGAAAAGCTTAAATGGTTCAGCAAATTATGAATGATACCATTTGTGGTGTAAATAGCAGAAAACAAAACCCACAAACCAGAGATTGCCATTAAAATATTGGCGTATTGGGCTTTTTTGGAATATCTATTGGCCTGTTTAAAATCGGATTCACCAATCATAAAAATGGCCGAATTAAATGCACATAAGGCACTAAAAAACAATCCTGTAGCAATGGAGTAGCCATTTAACCAAGGGTAAATATATAATTCAGAATAGCTTTTGGTAGCAAGTGTTTCAAAGTCGCTCGGTAAATTCATACAATCGCTAAACAAGGCTCCAAAACTCAATCCAATAAAGAAGGGAGTAAACAAACTAGACCAGCGAAAGAGCTGGTCGTAAAGCTCTTGTGACTGATCTTCAACAGCATCATAATGCCTGAATACAAAGGCCACACCTCTTACGATTATTCCAAGTAAAACTAGGGTAAGTGGAATATGGAGATTTAAAACAATAAGATTAAATAAATAGGGAAATCCTACCCATAAAATCACGAGACATATTATTAGCCACACATGGTTTACCTCCCAAACAGGACCAATAACCCTATAGGCATTGGATTTGGTTAAATCCCTGTTTTTTTTTGAAGACAATAATTCGAGAATCCCAATACCATAATCTGCCCCTCCCAATAAGGCGTATAGAAATACAGAAAGCAAAAGAAAAAACAGAATAAGAACAAGCATATTTAGTTTTCTGAATTATTAAAAACCCTTAGTTGCCTTTTCATTAACCATAGGAGACTAAAGCTTAGAACTATATAAATTAAAATAAAAAGCATGGTGGTATATTGGATTCCTGGCATTGGGCTTACGGCATCTGCGGTTCTCATTATTTTGTGAATTATCCAAGGCTGCCTTCCCACCTCTGTAACAGTCCAACCTGCTTCAAGAGCAATGAATCCCAAAGGAGTTGCAATTGTAAAAACCCGCCAGAACCATTTTTTTAAAGTCCAATTTTTAAACCTAAAAGATAAAAAGTAAAGAAATCCGATTCCCATGAGAATACTGCCCAATCCAACCATTATTTGGAAAGCATAGTGGGTAATTGCAACAGGAGGAAGTTCATCTTTTGGAAAATCGTTGAGCCCTTTTACTTCGGCATCAAAATCTCCAAAAGATAAAAACGAGAGTGCTCCAGGAATTTCAATTTTGTAATTCACTTCGCCTTTTTCCTCATCTACAATACCTCCAATAAATAAGGGCGCATTTTTATCGGTGTGGTAATGCGCTTCCATTGCGGCCAGTTTTATCGGTTGCCTTTTGGCAATATCCTTTGCAGATATATCTCCACTTATAGGTTGCAAAAAGGCTGCAATGGCTCCAA